>NZ_JBAFSM010000049.1:0-36100 GCF_036688125.1 Pannus brasiliensis CCIBt3594
ATAGACTTACTATATTCTCTGATATTAAGTTTTGTTAAGCGATTCAACACTTCTGAAAACAGAGAATCGTGATTTATTACTTTATCTCGATCCCCACGACCCTACTTTACGAGAAATACGGGAACGGATCGATCAGCCTCATTTTAATCGATTGTTAGAGATATTGTTTAGAAATCTACAAATTAGTAATCGGAGAGATCAAGATTTTAATAATAAAATGGAAGCGTCTGTTATTTTAATGGGAAAATTATATAAATTTTTAAATTATTCCAATCTAGATAGATTCTTTCAACCATTAGTGCTTAAAAATGGATTAAGAAACCTTGGCTATGAATACTTACACTTTCTCGCCAGAGTTTCTGTCAATAAACAATTACAGATCGCTTACTTTAATCATTTCTCTCAAAGTTTATCTCGAAAAAACGGTCAACAACAGCCTTATTACACTTACGATAAGTATTTATGGGGATACAGTCGAATTCTATTATGGTATTCAGATTTTGATTTTTCTTTGTCAGAAATGAATTACCGAGAACATTTTACTCTAATCATCAACCATTTACACACTCTCGCCGTTAACACCCAAACAGAAGAATATAAAAGAAAGACAGGAGAATATAAAAGAAATGCTTTTCTAGCGCTAATATACTTACTTACTTTTCGTGAGCGAGATCCAGATTTCTGTACTGAAGATTCGCCAGAATATAGAAATGCTATCAGATTGATCGAGGGCTTTCGAGATCAAGAAATTCATCTGTCTTCGGTTATTTCCGATCAACCCGATCGATCTTTAAATCAGAACTTTAAAGAATTATTATTAGGACAGAGCGAGGGGAATCTTCTTGACATACCTTAAGAATACTGGAGAAACTCTCTAATGAGCGTTCGATCGCTATCCTGATTCTCAGGTAATAAGGATACTGAAACCTTTGGAATTCCGTGGGCAAGAAGCCCGAGAAAACCCTTAACCGAGAGATATTGGGTTTGCAGTTCCGAATAAACTGAGTAATTTCCGAGATAATTTATATCGGTAAACACTTTGGCTTCTGGAAAAATAAAATCCAGTTTTTTGTATCTAATAATTGTATTCTCGCCAATCTTTTAACAAAATTTTATTCTTTTTTTCAAAAGAATAGATTTGATGTATATCACCGCTTTAGTATTTTTTCCTGTATTGTAAAATATCGTCGAAGAAGGCGATCGGCGGGTTTTCAGTGAAAGCGCGTACTCCCTCCCGCCCCCTGTACGGGCGGGTTTGGAAACCCGATGTCTTCTTAACACACGATAATGGTTGAATTCCGCGCGGTTGTCTATGAACTCATTAGAAAGATTTCGAGGATGCTTGTTAGGACTGGCGACGGGGGATGCCGTGGGTACGACGGTCGAGTTCCGTCCCCGCGGTTCCTTTCCCCCCGTGACGGACATGAGCGGGGGCGGCCTCTTCGCTCTCGAACCGGGACAATGGACGGATGATACCTCGATGGCCCTGTGTCTCGCGACCAGTCTGGTGGAAACCGGCGGGTTCGACCCGATCGATCAGATGAACCGCTACCTCGATTGGTACGAGCGCGGTTATCTCGCCAGTACGGGAAGCTGTTTCGACATCGGTAACACGGTTCGGGCGGCCTTAGGACGATACCGGCTCTCCGGAAACCCGTTTAGCGGTTCGACGAATCCCCGTTCGGCGGGAAACGGCTGTTTGATGCGGCTCGCGCCGGTTCCGATGTTTTATTTCCCCGACCGCGAGCGCGTTTTACACTTCTGTGCCGAAAGTTCTCGAACCACCCACGGCGCGACGGAATGCGTCGAGGCCAGCCGTCTGTTGGGGGATATCCTCGCGAGGGTGTTATCGGGAGACGATAAGGACAAAATTTTTTTCAAGGGTGGAGCGGAAATTGTCCGATCGCCGGCACTCCGATCGATCGCGAGAGGCGACTATCGATCGAAAACCGTTGACGAGATCCGCGGGACGGGATACGTGGTGGAGAGTTTGGAAGCGGCTTTATGGTGTTTTTGGACGACGGACAGCTATAAGGACGCGATCCTCGCCGCTACCAATCTCGGCGATGACGCGGACACGACGGCCGCGATCTGCGGGCAGGTGGCCGGGGCGTACTACGGGGAATCGGCGATCCCCGCTCGCTGGCTGGAATCCCTCGCGATGCAAGACGAGATCGCCGGACTCGCCGATCGATTACACGCGACGGACGGGTAAGGCGATCGCCGGATTCAGCCTTTCCCTCTCGCGGTTTCCGAGAACCCTTGATTTTCCGTACCCCCATCCGGAAAGCGGGGGCTACTTTTTCTCGATCGAGAGAAGAGATTCCTTTTCGGTTCGATCGGGCTGGTGCGAACGGCGATCGGGTGGGGTTCGAGGGGTTACTTGCGGTGGAAGGCTAAAACGATAATTTTACGCAAGGTGGTTGAGTTGACGAGAGGAAACCCAACCTACAAGAGCGGCGATTATACTGCATATTTTAGGCCGTTTTCATTATTCAGGTTGATTCTGTTGATCCTTAGATCTCCTCCAAACCTGAGTAAGTTGATTTTCATTAGCATCAAGATACTGGCAAGCAACTGCTGTAAAGATGGAGCTACCTGACATTTTCACAGCACGATAAAGATCTTCAATATCTTTTAAGGAAATAGCTAATAGCTCACCTACTTTCTCTGTTTGGCTATCAATATGTTTAGTATGTTTAACGTACCCGCTATCAATCAATCCTCCATTGTGGATTATTATATGCCTTTTACGCTCGAAAATTTCTAGTATTCTTTCTTCCTCTTCTGGAATATTGAATTCTAGTTTAAAATAATCTTTTAAACTTTTGAAGCGTTCCTTAATAGTTTTACGCCAAGAAAGTTCATAAACAAGTTCTTCATTGAAGTGGGTTATCACATCCTGCAAATCTGAAAACTTTAGAACAGTGTTCAACAAAACTTGTTTATTTCTTTTTTTTAGTAATTCAGGATCTGATTTACACATAACTCGAATTGTATCGCTAAGAAATGCATCTAAATGAGCAAAATGCATAGCGACCGCTTGATACATAGAAAGTGGTGTAAATGAACCAAAAATATCAAGAGCTTCATTCTCTTTCAATTTGTCAAGATTAGCAGAAATAACCAAATCTATTGCGTATATAGCTAATTTTTCTGCCCTTGATGATGTCAATATTTCAATTTTTTGCTTCTCACTAGGCTCTAACTCAACCCCCTTCTCATTCGTCTCTAAAACATTATCATTATCCCAAGGTTCCAATTCGTCAAGTTCTTTCGATACTGCTTCAGTATTCTCAGCTTGCTTTGCTGCTTTAAGTAGGCTTGAAGATAAGGCAAGGTAGTTTTTGGATATTGGGTTCTTCAAATCTTTGGGAAGATTATTTGGAAAGTCGTTAAGTAACTCTGCTGCCACTATTGCAACAATCTGAGTTTGACTCAAGGATCGAAGAAAATTAAGATAAATGCGTTTGTAATCCTGTAGCAAAATAATATTTCCTCCAATTATTAACAGACAGGCGAAGAACTGTAAAATAGGATCGCTTTCGTTAAGGTTGAAGTGGCATGACTATGTATTACACAGATTTTTTCTATATAGAATCCCTTCGTGGCTATTTTTTAAGAATTTTTCTATATATCACCCTCAATGGGGATGATATATGGAAATTTTCCGTATAGTACGCTCCTAGGGATATTATACGGATTTCTCTACCGATCTGCTTGCAACAGCGCTACGCTCCCGCAACCACTCCACCATGACAGCGACAACCCGATCGCCGAATCCGTCGATCGCACCACCCGCCAGACTCTACAACCACACCGATCGAAGCACTCGAAGACCGGCTTCAAGCTCTTTCCCGCGGGAGCGATCGCACCGGTTTTACCCGATCGACGCGTCGGGAGTCCGGCGATCGAGGCGCGAAACCCGACACTTATCTCGTTAATTTTACGGGAGGTTGTCGGGTTTCCTCGCGGAACACGCGACCTACCACAGCGACGATCGCACTACTCGTCCCCGTTCTCTCGGGAGCGAGGCGCCGTCGCGGGCCGATCGAACCCCGTTCTCGATCGAACCCTAAAATTTCGATCGCGCGTCCGAAACCCCGGTCGATGCGAGGTGATCTTTTTGGGAATTCTCTCGATCGAACGCTCGTTAGAGAGCCGACCCGAAACGCCGTAAATCTAGCGTACACTAGATTCACGCCCAATCCCCGTCCCCCCCTCACCAACCCCGTACCGAATTTCAACGAACAAGACAGACTCGCTTGTAATGGGGAAAGATTAAAGGGCAAAGGGAAAAGGTGGACGAAATTCAATACTTCTCGGATAGCGTGATTTCCCCATTCACGAGAATCCTGAAACCCTTGGGATTCCGTAGGCGAGAAGCCTAGAAAAATCTTTAACCGAGACGTATTGGGACGGGATTCGCCTTTCCCTTTTCCCCCACCCGTATCCGGGCGAGGGACTACAGAAATTCGGGATCAGACCCGCCTCGAAGGGAAATTTTCAATAAGAGCTATTTCAGCGCGTCTAGAACCTTCGGATTCGTGATTTCCTTTTCGGACGCGAGAAATTGGAAAAATTTCCTCAACGCCACTTTGAGATCGTTATCGGTCGCCGAATCTAACACCTTACGCTTATACCAGCTCCGGAAATGGCTATTGACCATCCCTCTCGTGATCTCCGAGATCTCTTTCACATCGGTATACCCGCAGATGAAATCGATAAAAAGGCCGACTATCCCGGTGTGTTTCCTGACCGTTTTCGCAACGTACTTCCCGGCTAAAAACTTCTCGAACTCTCGATTGAGTCCCTCTAGAAGCTCCCGGAAAGGGGCGGTCTCCCTCTCCGCTTCCTCTAGTGCCTGTAGGTATTCTTCAAATCGGTCGGCGGGAATGACAACTTTTCCCGAGAATACTTTCGCCATCTTTCCACCTAGATGATTGTCTTTCGATTTTTCTCTCTTTTTAGCCGATCGAACCGGTCGCGAGAAGATTACCGAACCCCCGTCCGTCCGCTACTTCGGTGAACTCGGTTTCTAGTGTACACTAGATTCATGCCGAATCCCCGTCCCCCCCTCACCAACCTCAGACCCCAGGCCCCGAAGTGGTCGCACCAACCGACCCTCGCGATCCGCGTCCCCGAGGTCTTCCGGGAAGAGATCGCCGAATTCGCCCGAAAACTAGATAACGGGGAATCGATCTCCCCCGAACCCCCGACGAAAACCATCCCCTCTCTATCTCCCGCGGTCTGGCTCGGCATCAAACCGAGTATTAGCCAAGTGGGTTGGGCTGTCTTAGAAGGTGACACCGAACGCACCGAACCCCGTTTAGTGGATTACGGAACGATCGTCACAGCCCCCACCGATCCCCTCTCGAAACGATTGGCCGAGATCGACGCGGATCTAAGCGCCCTATTGGAAGAGTTCCGCCCCGGCCACGTCGCGATCGAAGCGCCCTTCATCAGTAGTGAATTTCCGAGCGGGAGGAAAACCTTGCAGGCGATCGGGGTGATCAACGCAACGATCTATCGGACTTGCCGTTTCTCACCGCTTAACCTCTATACGGCACAGTGGAAAAGCCACCTGGATTCCCCGAGAGCGGAGAGAGCCGACATCGCCGCTATCTTGGAGAGTTTGTTCGATTTCAAACACCTCCCCGTGAACGCGGCCGTCGATGCCACGGCGATCGCTTACGCCGCTTGGTGCGGGGTCGGAAGTGTCTAAATTCAAGAACCTACAGGCTAAAATAAATCTAAAAGCGACAGGTCTCACTATGAATCCGAAAATCGCCCGTAAAGTCGCCCCCGGAGAGCCACTTTTTCCCGATCGCCCCCGCCCCACGCGGTTCGAGAGCGACAAACGCGCCGGGGAAAATCAAGCTTTCGCCGAGCGCTGTCGGGCGATCTTTTGGCGCGTCGCCCCCGAACTGAGGGAAAACTACCCGGATTGGTACATGATTATCGAACCCGATAGCGGCGAGTATTTCCTCGACCCTGACGAGATGACCGCCCTGAGAAAGGCCAAAGAGAAATACCCGACCCCCCGGCTCTACGCGATGCGCCTCAACGAGACGGGAGCCTGCGGGAGAATATGAGCGCGGGGTTTTTCGGTGACGACGGTGAACTCTATTTCGATCTCGACTTAATTACCGGCTCCGGGGAGATCATCACGGTGAGCTCTTTACTGGATACGGGCTTTACCGATTGGCTCGCCCTGAACGTTCAGGACGCGGAAGAACTCGAATGGACGCTTCTAGAAAGAAGGGAGATGGCGACCGCTCCCGGAGAAGGTGAATTTTTTATCTACGAGGGAAGAGTCGTTTTCGACGGCGAGGAATCGATCGTGCCCGTCGTTGTCGGCGACGGGATCTCGGGGGTTCTACTCGGTTTGAAATGGTTGGACGAACGGAGGCTAATCGTCGATCGAAAGAAAAATCGATTGATTTTAGAACGGAGCGACGATTAATGCCCTCTCCAGTAGGCCTCGATCTCCGCCGCTATCTCCTCCTCCGTTATCTCCCCGATACCGGGTAGGGCGCGCGTTCGCTCGCCTAACTCCCTTAATTGTCGGGTCAGTTCCCGTCGGATCGGGTCGTTCGCTCGCTCTCTAGCCCGGTCCCGTTCGGACCGGAATCTTTCTAACCTCGCGGCCAGCCGGTCTCGCGCCGATTCCCCCGACCCGATCGCTACCTCCCCTCTCTCCCTTTCCCGCGGGAGTTCCGGCGCCTCGGCGACCACCTCGTCCGCGGACGCGTACCTCCCCGTCCCCGGTCGCGCGAACCGTTTCCCTTCCGCGTCGAGCGCGATCCGCGTTCGAGTCATCTTTCCTCCCCGTCTCCCCCGAATCTCTCCGGCGAGCGGTCGAGCGCCAGCTTCCGTACCGCTTCCCGCCCGATCTCCTCTCCCCTTCTATCGTACCGCGCGGTCGTGGCGGGGGACGCGTGGCCGGCGAGCTTCCCCACCGTGACGATATCCACCCCCGCGTCGAGCAGATCGGAACAGAACGTCCGCCGGAAATCGTGGGGACTGAACGGTTCCAACCCCGCGAGCGCCGCCCGGCGGTTCAGCATCCGCCAGATCGAGTCCGGATTCATCCGCGCGATCTCCAGATGTCCCCCGCGACGGACGCGACAGAACAGGGGGCCCGAGCGATTCCCCCGTAGTGCCAACCACCGTTCCACGAGAGTGCCGACCTCGGGCGATAGGTAAACCCGCCGGCTTTTACCCCGTTTTCCCTTACGGATTAATACTTCCCCCGCGGCGAGATTTAGGTCACCCCGATCGAGGCCGACCAACTCCGCGCGGCGCAATCCCGTCCCCCGCAGGAGAGCGACGATCGCCGCGTCCCTCACATCGAGGGGGGTCGCCCCCCGGCAGGTAGCCAACAGAGCGGAAATCTCCCCCGTGTCGAGGGAACGTCCCCTCGGCTCGGTCGTGGCGTTGACCGAGGGGAGATCGATCGCTCTTCGGTAATCTTCGGCGGACATCAGTTCCAAGCGTAAAGCCTCCAAAAGAACGCGGCGGAGGGCGGAGAGCATTTTATTGACCGTTACCGGGGCGAGATCGCGTAACAGGGCGACCCGGACGGCCGCTGTGTGGCGGTAGCGGAGTTTCGACCAATCGAGGGTCAACGCGTCGCACTTTCCGTCGGTCAGAAGGGAGGCGATCCGATCGAGGGAGTAGCGGATCGTGCGGCGGGAGCCGGCGCTCAGACCCGCCAGATAGACCCCCGCGGGGTGAAGGGTTAGGGGAACCGGGGCGGCGAGGCGGAGGTCTTCCGGCCCGCGGGTTTCGAGCCGTGATGGCATAAATAGGTCGTGCAAGAAGACATTCTCACGATCTATTCTCCCCCGCCCCTTCCCCCCCCTCTCGTTAAGTTTTGTTGTGTCGGTTGGTCGGGCAAGCGGACTAAGTGAAAATCGTGCGGAGGGGGTGAAAACGCCCCACGTCCCGCGAGCGGGAGGCGCGGGCAACGCCCTAGCGGGGCGCGCCGGCGAGCGTCCCGCTTCCGACCCGCTCCCGGGGCGGGTAGAATTCGGGGGGAGGTCGGGAAAAGCCGGACGGTACAACGGACGGGGGACGGGTCGGAAATTTTCCCGCGCCCCCGCTACAGCGCGCGGGAATTTTCCCGTAGTCCGCTTAAAAGTTGGGAATTTTTCACTCCCCCCGCTTGCCCGACGGCCGACTTATCGAGCCGGGGTGACGGTAACGATCCGATCGCCCGGCTCGATCGCCACGGTCGCGATCTCGAAACTTTCGATCACCCGCGCGTTCGTGGTGAGATGGGAGGTGATCGTTTCCACCCGATACCGACTCGATCCGGAGGCTAACGCGAGCGGTAACAGGATCTGATCGGCGAGATGGCGATCGATCGGCGCGTCGGTCGCGTGGAAGGAGAGAAAATCCTCGCAAGCTATTTCCGCCACCCGTTCCGCGGGGAGTCCCAATTTTCCCAACGCGCTAAAACCGGCGACACTTTCCCCGTATTCCGCGCCGAGAAA
Source organism: Pannus brasiliensis CCIBt3594 (assembly GCF_036688125.1). Lineage (NCBI taxonomy): Bacteria > Bacillati > Cyanobacteriota > Cyanophyceae > Chroococcales > Microcystaceae > Pannus > Pannus brasiliensis. The sequence goes on from NZ_JBAFSM010000049.1 coordinate 8,502, forward strand.
AATCGCCGCGCCGGGCCCGATACTAGAAGCTTTGTCCGATCGAACTTTCGCGTCGATCCCCGATTCCCGCAGGACATCCATCGCCCGGCCCGCCATCCGTCGGGCGATACTCTCCGGCAATTCCGTGACGATCGATAAACCGCGTACCCCCCGGAAGGCGCCGCGTTCGAGTAGTTGCAGTCCCCGCGGCCGGGACGAGCGCCCTCTAACCCTTAGTTCCGCTTCCCCGTTGCCCCGAGGGTACCATCCCCACGCCCGTAACTCGACTCCCGCGTCGATCCCCATCCGTTCCAACATCGGCAGGTACACCCGCTCGATATAGGTCATTGACGGACTCCAGGGTACGTGTGTCCCTCCCCGAAGGAGGACGGTAGAATCTCCTTCCACCATCGCGAGCGGCGGCAGAATCGTTTGAAGGGCGTTGCTTAGGCGTTGCTTATATGTGGTATGAATTTCGTTTTTCGCGATATACCCGATCTCTTGAGCGGTCGGGTTTTTTCGTCTCGCACCTTTCGAGTATCATACCCCCGTTCAGCAACGCCAAAAGTTTTAGTGGCACGGCACCGCAGGATTGCTGTTGGCACGTCTAGTGGATTTTGAATCGCTGTTTAGGACATAAAAACCTCCATGCTTGGTTGTTGGTGGATGTTTTGGTCAATAGGATGATGGCAAAGTACCTACCCATAGCAAAGTGAAAAATGCCATAGATATCTGATGCCTAGAAGAGTTCAGTTTTAAGGCACTTGGAGAGCAAGCGTACTCCCACTCCCATAGCAGCTAACAGAAGCAAGCTGAAAGCTGAGTTGGGTTCTGGGACAACTGTTGCCTGGCGGAAGACAAAATTGCTCAAGGTCACAGAATAGGTGTTGGCTGCTGGATCATGGAACATACCGTAGGTCGTCGGGTAATATCCTTGCGTCCCATAATAGTCTGGCAGCGAGATGGAATAAGTACTATTTAACCCAGGAGTAAAAAATGCTTTCGTCACCATTGGTTCCCAAAAGATAACATTCCTGTGGTTGACTCCATAAATCCACGTCTGGGTAAAGGGTTGATTGTTAGGGGGCGGCTGTAGTTCCGGTGCGGTTAGATTTACCCAATGTTGTCCCATCCGGGGTTCGGAAGCTCCAGGCGGACCGAAAAACGTTGGTGGCAGGAATCCTGGCGGGGGTGCGGCCGTACTATCCGGTTCGGTACCAGTAATGGCATGGCGTGTTTCCGGCGAGATCATGTAGAAGTGAACGTCAAAGTGGGGGGTGTCATAAACTTGGAAGGGAAAATGCCCGTGAGGATTCCAGTTAAAACCCATGTGATTGAAAGGAGTTAAGGAAAGAACCTCTTGCGGAAACGGTAACTCCCACTCAAAGCTATGGTTGTCACTGCCATCAATGAGTTGGCCTTTCCAAACGCCAGGAGGAGCGGGATCGTTATCCGTTGGCAAATTGTCTAGGGCGGAGGCGGTAAAAGTGACCCCGATCGCTAGTGGTTGACCGAGATCGTCGGTTAAATCGCCCCAGACGTAGAGGCTGCCATTACCGATGTTTTGGGGCGTTCCCGCAAAGCGTTGTACGGCTTGAGCTTGTCCGGCAGTTCCGAGAACTAGTACCAGGGAACTTGCCATCAACCCTAAAGTCTTGTTCATGGGTGATAAATCTCCAGGAATCGCGAATTTTAGTGGTATCATGAAAACCTCCTAAATTGATCAAGAATGGAAGCGAAAGCCAGAGTTAAGTCTAGGCTCACTTACCGACGCTCAGACAATGCCGACATAGTTTCTGGCAAAGTTTTGGGCGAAGGTTGGCGAAGTTTTCAATTGGGCTAATTTCGCCTCGCCTAATTTTTGTAGGAAGCGCACGTCTTCGGTGTTACTTCCTTCGGGCAGGTGAACCATGTTTAACAGGTTGTAGGAAAATTCCTGCGCCCTCCAGATGTAAGGGAGGCGGATTTGGGAATAGCGATCGAGATAGGAAAGAGCGTGGTTTTCTAGATAGTAACCGATCAGGGTTTCTGCTAACACTGCCCCATCCTGTACCGCTAAATTTAACCCCTTGCCTCCCATCGGGGTAATAATGTGGGCGGCATCGCCCGCCAGTAATAATCGCCCGTATTGCATCGGCTCCATGACATAGTTGCGTAACTCCATCATCCGCTTCTGCAAGATTTCCCCCTGATTGAGATTCCATCCCTCTTGAGCCAATCTTTTCTGTAAGTTTGCCCAGATGCGATCGTCAGTCCAATCTTCCAGTTTGTCAGCCGGGGGAATTTGTAAGTAGTAACGGGTGATCTCGTTATTGCGGCGTAGATGTGCCGCGAAACCGTCGGGGTGTACGCCGTAGATGGCACCGGGGGCGGAAGGCGCGGCGGCAACTAGAATAGCCAGCCAGCAATAGTTGTATTGTTTGCTGTAGGTAGTGACCGCTTGGGGAGGAATGGATTGGCGGGCAAGCCCGTGATAGCCATCGCAGCCGGCCAGAAAATCGGCTTCAATGGTGACTGTCTTTTTGCCATCCGAGTCGTAACATTCCAGGGTAACGCCAGCTTCGCTTTGGACGATTTTTTTGCCTTCCCAGTGGTAGAAGATTTTGCCCCCGGCAGCTTGGTATTGTTGGATTAAGTCGTCATTGAAATCGCTTTGGGGATAAACATAGTGCAAGTCTCCCCCACTTAAAGCCCCGTAGTCAAAGGTAATACTGCCACTGGGATAGCGAAATTCGCACGAACCCTGAGTGTAGCCATTTTTCAGGAGAGTAGCCGCCAAGTCGTGCTTTTCGAGCAGTTGAACAGTCGTGCTTTCTATCGCACCCGCTCGCCCTCTGGCATAGATTTCCTCGCGGTTGTATTTATCAATGATGATGCAGTCGATGCCATTTTTTAGGAGGATATTACCTAAGACAATTCCGGCAGGACCTGAACCTAAAATACAGACTGATGTTTTTAAGGCTGTTTCGGTATTCACGTTCTCAATCCTCTCCTAGCACTAAACCGTAACCAGTTCTTTAGTTACTGAACTGTCCGTTGGATTAAATTGAATGATCTGGCGCATTTGTGCCATCATGGGACGCAAATCACGAGGCTTGGTTGTCGGACGGAAAAGCCGATCAATTTCCCATCGTTCGGGATCTAAACTAATCGCCCAAGCGTTTAACCAAACATTATCTGAAAACTGGGCTAATTTTTCGGGCATGGTGTCTTCCAAGGCTAATAAAAACATCACTTGTACCAGTTCTTCAAAAAGTTGGATGCTGGCTAGGTGGTCATCAATTAGCTCTTGCTCGGTTTTATTGGATTTTAAATTGCGAGTTCGCAATTCGCTGACAAAAGGTATTTTCAGGTAATCAATGAACTCAAAAGAACCCCGCCGCTGTGATTTTGCCAACCAATCCCGGAAAAATTGATTCATTCGATGAGATAATAGGAAAAATTCTCCCGTTCCCTTGCGAACTTTAACTCGTTTGCTTGGCTCAAGAAATAACATATTAAACATTAAGGGCGCACTAAAAGCCCAAGCAGTTAAAACATCCCAGAGGAACTTCATTGTCATTACCGTCTCGTTGCCAAAACATAGATAAGTACCATGAATGTGGGAGGTGACACTCTCGTTGTAGGAGATCAGAAAACGATTGGCTTCATCTACTGTTTTTTGAGTTAGCTGACCTTGGCGATCGAGTTCGATCATCTGAGTAATGAGAGAATTGCCAAAGCCAATTAAATCAGTTCCAGGAGAATAAAATGGATCGGCAAATACCCCGGCGACTCCCACACAAGCCCAACGATTTAGGGAAAATACCTGCTTGGAAGAGTAAGTATATTGAGGGATTTTCTCAAAATCTATTGGCGGTTTGTTTTTGAGCTGATGCGCTACTGCTGGCTCGTGTTTTTCTAACCATTGAAATGCTTTTTCATAGGTATGATACGTGCCAAAAGGATGGACATTTTCATGAGTGACTATTCCCAAACTTGTGTAGCCGCTAGAGAGAGGAATAATCCAAACCCAATATCCTTCTCCACACAAGTGATTCGTCGAGAAATAGCGAATTTTTTCAGGATCTCGCTGATGCCATTCCCGTTCGGTCTCGGGCACGAAATCATTGACATCGAAGCGCCCTTCCACACGGAACCAGACAGCACTGAATTCAGATTCAAAAGGTTTAGCTAAACCCAATTTCTTTTGCAATAAACGGCGACGGCCTGTCGAGTCAATCACCCAACGAGCGTTAAGAATTCGAGTTTCTTTCTCCTCTCGTTGGCTGTAAACAACTTGATGGGGTGTTACCGAATCTGATGCCAATTCGATATCTTTAATTTGACAATTTTCTAATAGTTCGATGCCCGCATCAAGATTAAATTGGCGCAGATCGCTTTCAACTACACCCCTGTCTATTTGATAGGAATAAGGCGGATGAAATTCAAAAATGCCAATTTCTGGTCGCTTGTGAAAATCCCCGGTTGTGTCGCCGAGAAAATAGCGGAATCCGAGTTTATGAAAGTGATTATTTTCAAAGTAATCGGTCAGTTGAAGGACATTAGCTAGGTAATAAGCACCTACTTCAACAGTTGATTCCCCGACTTTAAAACCAGCTTGAGGCAAGGGGCGAGCGAGTCTATCTAAAAGCACAATTGATAGCTCCGGCATTTTCAATTTTAATTGTCGCGCTAGAGTCAATCCGGCTAAGCCACTACCGCAAATTGCCACGTCATAAATTTTGTCATTCATGGGAATTAATCTCCTGTAGATTTTTGAGTTTTGTAGAATTTTGAGTCTTGAAGGTAGAATTTCGAGCCTTGGATGTACAGGGATCTGGAAATTCTTTTTGTCTCTTGCCTCTTGCCTATGATTTATTGGCTTAGACAAGCCTTTAAGGTAGCGGCGAGAGTGGAAACGTTGGGGGAGTCAAAAATAGAATAATGATTCCCCGGCACGTCATAAATTTCCAAGCCGCCGACGGCTAAATCTCCCCAACCGTGCCGAGAATCGCGGATATACCAATCTTCAGCGGTAGGCAAATAGGGTTTAGTAAAATTGGCCGGTTCTTTTGCCCGTAAGAGTACGACGCGATCGGGGTAAACCTGGGGATTATAAGCCCATTTCGCCCGCCTATTCGCCTCCATGACCAAAGCACGGCAGAGATGATGGGGGAGAGTGCGCCCCAGACGCGAGTAAAAGTGACAGAGTATCTCTTGTAGCTCGCGCCGCCCCAATTCCTGCAACTCGGCCAACAAAGCCGGAGAAAATCCCAAGCGCGATAGATAAGTCAGATAATGTTGTTGCCGGAAACTCAGGCGCGGGAAGGCGGTTTTATGGAAACTGTCAAACAGTACCAATACCGCCACTTCTTCTCCTTGTTGCCGCAGTTGCTGTGCCATCGCAAAGGCGATCGTACCGCCCATAGAATTCCCCCCCAAAAAATAGGGGCCTCGGGCTTGAATCGTGCGAATTTCCGAGAGGTAGTGTGTCGCCATTTCTTCAATAACGGAGCGGGGGGCTTGCTTCCCATCTAAACCTCGCGCTTGTAACCCGTAGAAAGGGCGATCGCCAGTGAAATGCCGAGCCAATTCCCGCAAGTTAAGCACATTGCCCTGTTGTCCGTGGATGCAGAAGAAGGGCGGTTGACTACCACTGGTTTGCAAAGGGACTAAAGATGACCAACTCGGGACAGTTTCCGAGCTAATTGTCCGGGCTAGTCGCTCGATGGTGGGAGCTTCCAGCAGGGTAGAGAGAGGCAAAGTTTTGCCGAAAGCCTGTTCGATTTGGACAAATAGGCTCATCGCCAGTAAAGATTGCCCGCCCAACTCGAAAAAGTTATCCCGAATACCAACGGATTCGATGCCTAAAATCTGACACCAAAGTTGGGCGAGTTTAAGTTCGATCGCGTTGCGGGGGGCAATGGAGCTACTTGAGGGAGTATTTTTAATAACAGGCTCTCTTGACGGTTGCCGTGAACGCAATCGCTCTTTTTCAGCTTCACTTAAGGGTAACAAAGATGATACGGATTGTTCGGGATTGGCAACTACATTTTCTAGAATTAGCTGATATTGTTCTAGCATTCGAGCGATAGTCTCTTCCGAAAATAAATCCCCGTCATATTTCAGTACCGCCGCCAGAGATTCCCCTTCTTCAATTAAATAGAGATAGAGGTCAAAATCTACCGTCTCGCTATCAAGCTCCAACCTCGTTACCGTCAGCCCCGACAATTGCAAAGTGTGAATGGCTGTATTCTGGAGGGCAAACATTACTTGAGACAAGGGAGTTGCCAACAATTGACGGGAATTGAGCAACTGTTGAATCGGTAAATCTTGATGGGCAAAAGCCCCAGAAGCCCCCCGGCGCACTTGAGCCAACAACTCCCGAAAACTGGCCGTCCCGTCGATGGAAGTTCGCAGGATGAGCAGGTTGACAAAGTAACCGATTAAACCTTTAATTTCCTGACGGTTGCGATTAGCAATGGGGCTACAGACAAAAATGTCATCTTGTTGGCAATAGCCGTGCAACAGTACCTTAAAGGCTGCCAGCAGGGTAGGGAAAAGAGTAGCCCCTTCCCGGCGGCTGAAAGACTTGATAGCTCGCACCAATTCCCCTGGCAAAACCAGCTTTCGCGAGGCGGCGCGCCCTCTAGTCGGGGCAGTTGTCACTTGCTCGGGCAACTTGAGCGGCTCGAGGTTTTTGTCGAGTTGCCCCTGCCAGTAGTTGAGAAGTACCTGCTGGAATTCCCCTTGCAACAACTGGCGCTGCCAGACAGCAAAATCGGCATACTGTACAGGAAGTTCGGCAAGAGGAGAAGGATTTCTTTGACAGAAGGCTTCGTAAAGAGCCGCCAATTCTTGAAAGAGGACTCCCTTCGACCAAGCATCAATGGCGATGTGATGTACGGTTAACAGTAACAGGTGTTTCTCCTCCTCAAGTTGGATGAGTAGCCCGCGCCACGGGGGTACCTCGGTCAAGTCGAAGGGTTGCTGGATTTCCTGCCTCATTAGCTCGATCGCCTCGGTTTCCCGCCACCCCTCTGCATCTTCCCCGCCCTTTAGAGGGGTTGGGGTGTGGGGCAAAGCTCGCCAATCGAGGCTAACTAAGTTGAAGGGCAGGGGAGGATGGATGACTTGCACCGGTTTTCCTTCCACCAGGGCAAAAGCTGTCCTCAGTGCCTCGTGCCGCCGCAGGATTTCCGTGAGGCTCCGCTCCAAGGCGGGGCGATCGAGTTTTCCGATCAGGCGAAATCCGAGAGGAATGTTGTAAGCCGCCGCTTTACTCGGTTGTAATTGTTGCAGAAACCAGAGCCTTTCTTGAGGATAGGAAAGGGGTAAGGCATTCTGACGGGAAACGGGGATTAAGGGAGGAGCCTGCTTCTGCCAAGTCATGATAGTTTGCAGGGCTTTCCAGAGTTCTTTTTGAGCCGCTCCTGTTTGACCGAGAGATTCCCCGGCAACCGGATCGACTTTTTGGGGCGGTGTTTCTAGTTGATTGACCATTTTAATCATTCAAAATTCACAATTCAAAATTGAACAATTTTTTTCTTTTCCTCAACCATCGCCACAATCGCGGTGACGTTTTGAAAGTTCTCGAAGCTGATTTCACTGGGATCTAACTCAATATTGAAGGTATCTTGCAGTCGAGAAACTAAGGTCATTGCATTAATAGAATCTAGACCCAAGCTAAAAATATCTAAGCCATTCTCCAAGTCTTCTTGGGTAACATCGGGAAGAACTTCGAGAATTAATTGGCGAGTTTGGGCTTGAATATCTACAGTAGTAATCATGATTCTCCTTATCTCTCTTTTGAGATTGGTAATTTTGGATGAGAAAAGCTTACACCAATTCCTTTCTGAGAATTTTCCCTAAAGGACTCTTAGGAATTTCAGGTCGAAATTCGATAATTTTGGGTATTTTAAATTCCGCCAATCGCTCTTTACAAAAGGAAAAAATTTCTGCCTCGGCACAAGTTTCTTGGTGTTTTTTAACGAGAACAGCTTTAACGAGTTCTCCAGCATAATCTCCCTTAACTCCGACGACAACAGCTTCTTGAATTTTGGGATGATTGCCGAGAATTTCTTCAACTTCTAAAGGATCGACTTTACGACCTCCCGTATCAATTAATAGTTTCTTGCGCCCGGTTAAATAAAGCCGCCCCGCTTCATCTTTTTTGCCGAGATCGCCAGTCCAAAAATAACCATTTTTAAACGCTTGTTGATTGAGTTCCGGCAGATTAGAGTAACCTGAAGTGAGGGAAGGACTTTTAATAACGATTTCCCCAACCATTCCCGTGGATAATTCTCGTCCCTCTTCATTGACAATTTTAATTTCAACATTGTTCAGGGCAAAACCAACAGAAGCTTGAGTGATTTCGTAGTCACTCTCTAAATTAATTGCCATCGATCCCGCTTCAGTACAGCCATAAAGTTGGCGAACGGGAATCCTAAATCGTTGCCAGAATTTTTGAGCGATTTCTTGAGGCAAAAAATTACCTGCCGAAAAAGATAGTCTCAAATTAGACAGGTCAATTGACCGATCTTCAGGAGCTTCTGCTAGGGTATTAAAAATGTAAGGAACGGCAGGAAAAATAGTGATTTTCTCCTTTTGCATCAGTTCCAAAATACGAGGGCGGCGAAAGACAAAAGGAACCTCGATGGGCGTGCCATCCTTTTGCAAAACTTGTTCGAGAATAACTAGAGTCGCTCCCGTACAAGTGGCGGCTAGTAGGCAATTACCTAAACCGTGAGCGTGGTAGAGAGGCACGGTACATAAAATCTTATCTGCCGGGCTAATCTGGGTAGTTTCTGTAAAGTTTTTTACTTCATGATAGAGGTGGCTTTGGGTGCGGCAAACCCGCTTGGGAAGTCCGGTAGATCCCGAAGAATATTGATAGAGTAAGTCTCCAGAAAACGGATAGTTTTCTTCCCTTTCTATACTAGTTAGATCGGTGAGAATTAAATCCTGAAAATAGTGAGTTTCAGGTTCAACTCCATCAATAACGATTAATTCGATCTTCCGATCGAGTTTAGCGATCGCTTGACGACAAATATCCAGCCGTTTCCGATCCGTAATAATTGCTCGAGTATAACTCTCATTTAAACAGTAGCTTAATTCCTCACCTTTAAAGAGGTGATTTAAGGGAAGAGCGATCGCCTTCAAGCGAGCGATAGCATGGAAACTAAAGACAAATTCGGGGCAGTTAGGTAAAAGCAAAGTAACACAATCACCTTGTCCGATTTTCAGGGAAATTAAACCCTGACTTAATCCCTCAACTGTCGAGTTAAGTTGTTGATAGCTCATCCTCAATCGATCGCAGACAAGTGCTATCTGGTGAGGGAATTTTTTTGCCGTTTGCTGAAATAATTCGGCTAACATCTAGACACCTCATACTTTGATAATTTCAGAAATACTCAATCTAGGTTTGATTCTAAGAAAGTTCAGAAAGCTCGGTTAAAATAGCTCTCTGGAAATTTCTCAGTAATCATCATGGTATACTTCCGGTTCGAGAGTACCCCATAGGTACGAAAGAGCAAATTATCTTCGGGATCGATATCGAAATAATTCGCTAATTCTCGAGCAGGCTCTTTACCGGTTTCAAAATTCTCTTTGAAAATCTCTACTTTATTTTCGAGCCAGATTTTGCCGATGGGTTTCTTAGTTTTCAAAAGTTCATGGCGCATCCGTTTATCTAGCCGTTCTAGGGCAATTATAGACTCAGCGTAAATATAATTGCGACCACTAATTCCTCCTTGCAATAAAATTTTACGATCGATTATTGAAGAACCTAATTCTAATTGCATCGATAAAATTTCCCAGTTTAATTGCGTCACTTCTTCTGTCAATTTTTTGACCTTAATCGGTTCTCCCGCATAAATTTCAACCAGATCGGTAATCGTGCCATTGTTAGTGAGCAAAATCTTCTGGAAGGTACTGAGTAAAGTCGGTTCAACATAACGCTTGCGAGGAAACTGGAAATCCTGGCTAAAAAGAGGAATGGGAGTTACTCCCGTAGTTTGAGCTTGCATTTGAATTGTCCTCATAGCTTCCAATAAAGTCGATTAAATCTAGGGTAGACAATGCCCACTATCACTAAGATTGCTAATTTTTTAAAACTTCTCAGCCCTACACTAAGCAGGGAGTTCCTACCCCGGCAGAATCCTCCTGGTAGCGACCGAATACCTTGGCAACAGCCGTCATTTCCTGCATTAGTTGTTGGTATTCCCGGGGTGTAAGAGATTGAGGCCCGTCAGAAAGCGCCTTAGCTGGATCGGGATGCACCTCAACCATCAAAGCGTCCGCACCAGCGGCGATGGCGGCGAGAGCCATTGGGGGGACATATTCAGCCTTGCCCGTAGCGTGACTAGGATCGATGGTGATGGGCAAGTGAGTTAGTTGTCGCAGGACGGGAATCGATGCTAAATCTAGTACGTTGCGGGTATACTTGCTATCGAAAGCGCGAATGCCCCGCTCGCAGAGGATGACCTGGGAATTGCCGGCCGCCAGGATGTATTCCGCCGCCATCAACCATTCCTCGATAGTGGCAGACAGTCCTCGCTTGAGTAGGATCGGTTTAGATTGGGCTCCGACTTTCTTGAGCAAGGCAAAGTTCTGCATATTGCGAGCGCCTACTTGAATTATGTCCGCTACTTCAGCTACTTTTTCCAAGTCGGCAGTATCCATAATTTCCGTGACGATGCCTAAACCAGTCTCTTGACGGGCAGTTGCCAGTAACTCCAAGCCGTATTCCCCATATCCTTGAAAAGCATAGGGAGAGGTACGGGGCTTATAAGCCCCACCGCGCAGGAATTGTACCCCGGCAGCTTTCAGTTGGTGGGCTGTCTCGACAATCGCCTCCTCACTTTCGACGGAACAAGGACCGGCAATATGAACTAGGGGGCAATTTTCGCCAAAGGAAACTAAACCATTCTCCGTTGGAACAATAATTTCACTAGGTTCGTAGTGCCGGAAGGTGCGGCTGGCTCGTTTGAACGGTTGTTCGATGCGGGTCACCTGTTCGATGAAAGGACTCAGGCTTTCTATGTGTCGGGAGTCGAGTTCGGCGGTGTCTCCGACTAGCCCGATGACCACTTTGTGACTGCCAATAATAGTTTCTGGTAAAACGTTAAGGGTGTTTAAATGCTGGGTCACGCGCTGAATTTCTTCGGCTGGTGTTCCAAGTTTCATTACGATAATCATCCGAGTAGTTCCTATGTGTGAGTTCTATGCGTGAGTTCTATACTTAGTTTGTCAGGCAAACCCAATTTAGACAACCTAAGTTTAGGATTTTAAGAGAAAATTAGAAACTGTTGAAAAAATCGGTTGTAAAGCCCTTCTCATATCGGTTTTGGCGTTTGGAGACCGATCGGATAAAACTCTTGTAGTCCAAAACTTGTAGTCTAAAAAGTTCGACATAACTTTTCAAACCGCTTCTCGGCGATCGATGCCTAAAAATCTTTTCCAAAGATTACAAAAGAGATTTAGTTGCCCGTCCGAGAGAAACCGAACGCTCGCGATCGAATACCTACGGTAACCGTAGGTAATAATTCGCACTAAGGCTACAGTTATCGTATTGGCTAGGTTGTTGGGGAACAATAAAGCTATTTAGGTGATCTTTTAGAAGACAATATGTCATCCACCTCTTGATATAGAGGTTATCGATAAAAATTTTTTTTGTCAAGCAAACTCCTGTTTTTTTAATGATTCTTTAATTATTAAGCTTTATTAAGCGGTAAACATTCACTCGACTTTATCCATTTTTAGATTTGGAGAGCCGACAAAGTAGCAAGATAGGGAAAGCGTTGTGGGCTTATTCCCGATGAACCCGCTACAGAAGGAATTCCTGCCATCGCTCTTGATGTTCGTCCCTTTAGAGACCGTTTGTAAACTAAGGTTAAATCTAGTAAGTCGATTATTCTAGACAAGATTTCAAGATTTTCTAAGTATATAGACTCACGATTTTGTCCGAATTCTACAATCCCTTTCGGGTAATCGTTTCGTCGATCACGGTTACCCCCGACCCCGATCTGGCGGAGCCAGCACTTCGCTCCCGCCCCTCCGGAGCGGTCTTTCCCGCTCTCGGGCCGGTTATCCCCCGGTTCTCCCGGTAAAAAATTGTCGCGTTCGGGATCGTCCCTCCCGGTTCGCACTCTATACGTTATATAACTCTATACGTTATATATCTATACGTTATATATCTATACGTTATATATAGGTATCCCGATCGATCGGGAAAGGTGAGGTGGCCCCCAGTAGTTGGACAGTTTTCGAGGGGAACTAAGCTCCGAGGGGATCGCCGCTTTCGGGAGGCTGAAGGCTTCGCGAGCGCTATCGCCGTAGTCCGACCCGGTAAAGTCCGGGGCTCCGCGAGGAGATCTTCTTAGGCTTCCCTACGCAAGGGCGCTCGGTTGTGGGCCTCGGATTTATTGTAGGGTTCGTTAAAAATAGCGAACGAGTGGTTTCGAGAGGTCAATGTACGAACGCCCGTATCTTTCGATCCTCGATGATCGCTCGACAGAGTATATAATTACTGTAGAACTCAGTAAAGTTTTAATGTTAGCTCGGGGACTTTAATCGAGAGGTATTAAAAACATACGGATGCGGTAATCGATGATCGAAAAATGGCTGGCACTGGGAACGATAACATTCGGTATCTGTTTCGGATCGAGTCTGCTGGCGAGTCGCGATGTCAAGCGCTCGGCCGTCAGTGGGGCGATCGCGGTTCCCGCGGCACTTGTCGGCATCGCGGTATTGGAAAAGGGAAAAAAGCGATCGTTACGAGACGAGATCACCGGGTTAGAGGCTCGGTTAATCGAACTCAAGAAAAGTAAAAACACTCTCGAAGAAGAGAGCGCGAGTTTAGAAAAGCGGCTCGCCGAACGCGAGACAGAAAAAGAGGTACGTGATGGCGACATCTCGCGATTAAATGACGAGTTAGAACAACTTAGGCTGGAAAAAGAAGCGGGCGATTCGGAAATCGGCGAGTTAACCGCCTGGAAACAAAAACTATCGGGCGAGTTAACCGAATTACAATCTCGGCGCGAGAGGTGTATCGAAGAGATCGGGAATCTAGAAACGAGAGCGCGAGAGCTAAACGAGCGAATTAGCGAATTACGAGGCCAAGAAAGCGCGTCGATCGAGAATAACGATCGATTACAGCGGGAGCGACGGGATTTAGAAACGGCGATCGCTACTTCGCGGGACGAGTTACAGGGATTAAACGAAGCGATCGAGACTTTATTGGAACAGGAGCGATCGCTAGAAATACAAACCGGCGGGTTACAACGGCAGGAATCCAATTTACAAGAGAATATCGAGGTATTAAACCGAGAGATACAAAAATTAAAGGAAGAGAGAGATGGGTTAATTGAAGAAATCGAAAGGCTAAAAAAAAACGGGACGGTTATTATTCGAGTTCCCGAAAGGCCGAGAACAATTGACGCTCTTGTAATCAATAATTTATGGGAGAACCAAATCTATCCTTTTTGGCATCATCGCTCTCATCCAGAGAAACAGAGATTTTTAGGGAGTATTCCTATCCAACAGGAAGAGAGCGATAAACTATTCGCTCTTTTTGAAAAACCGCTTCGAGGTTTCGCTTCAATCAACTATGACATTCTAGACAAAAGATTTAGTTCTTACAATAATGGTAGACTAACTTGCAAAAAACGTAACTGGATCAAACTTTTTACCTTTCTATTTTCAGAATACGCTTACTTCTATTCTAAAGACAATAGTGACAAAAATAACGAAGATAATATCGATAAAGGTTTCTGGGTGGATCTATCTAGGAAACTGGGAATTAGCCATAAAGAGAGCGTGGCGAACGCTTTTCGTGAAGTTACCAAGCAAGGGATCGATGATTTAAAATTAATTCAAACTAAAAATGGTTATAAATATATATCAAATCTTTGGATACAGAACGGCATTCCCGTCAAAAATTTGCCTCATTTGTCCGAACTCCTTCAAGAAATAACCGAGGACTATAGTTGGTGGGAGATAGCCCACAGCGATCCGATCGATATTGCGGCGCTATTATTACAATACTGGAGGGAAAACCACTCGCACAGAAGAACTTTAGGCCATTTTCTAAATATTAGTCTGTCCGGAGAAACGGGCGCGGAGCCGATCGCCGGAATCTTAGTTCAGGGGATCTCTAGAGTGGCGGACGCGTTAGAAAGTAACAATATGCCCATTCACATTTTACAGTCCCCGAACGCGACGATACAACTGTTAGAAGGCTACGAATTTCCCAAAAGTTTTTTCCTGCGAGATTGGAATCAATTAATTGAAATTTTAAAACCCCGTAAAGGTTCTCGCAATCAAATCATTAGTCATAAACGTAAATCTTTATTTTTATTTCTTGATGTAGTGGACACCGGACAAACTCAGCTTATTTTACCAGAACAAAAAATCTGGAAACCTGACTGGGAAAAATTCAGAGAGGCATCCTGCTCTATAGAACCTTGGGATGGGCAAATCCCTCAACAAGGAAAATTAGAAATTCCCGAATTAGTTATCGAGGTCAATAAAACCGAGCCGATTTATTCTTTAGAACTTCTCAATAGCGATCGACAGATTATCTATGACTGGAAAACACGAGGGATCGATCGTTCCCTACCTTGCTTAATTTTCGACGCGATGCGGGGAACTCATATTCCCGTGTACTTACCGAATGCCCAAATTATTGGAATGGAAGAAATTATCTATTTCTGTCCGAAAGAGATTACCACGAAATTTAGCGGGGAGATTGAAACGATCGATCCTTACATTCCCTGTAGTATTCGAGGTTGGCGAGGTCAACAAATTAGAATTCTCGATCGCGCCGCGTCGATCGATCTCGCCTTTCCGGACGATCGCCCCCCGCGAAAAATTCTTTGGGATCGAGATAGCGAACCTCATCCCGCGTTGGTAGGAACGCGACTGATGAATCTCAAAGGGATCGATACCTATCTCGATCCGCCAACTTTCTGGTATCCCCCTAGCGATCGAGATCTGACTATCCAGATGGTTTTAGATAATTTAAACAAGCGAACCACCGTTGCCCGACAAACCTATCCGAGATCTAAAAGTTCGGAATGGTATCAAATTCCCTTACAGGAATGGATTACCGAACCCGATCCGGCTCCGCCGGCGCTCCGCTCCCGCTATCAGGTATACTTCGAGATCGATTACCGGCGGTGGACGTATCAGTTCGAGATCCGTCAGAATTACCGAATTCTAGAAACTCCCTCGATCGCTTCCCCTACCGTCGAGTTAAATACGGGAGAACCGATTCCCTGTATCTGTAATTCTTCGGAGCGGTTCTGGGCGAAAGTGATTACCATAGGAGGACTTTGGGTTTTAGAAGAAATCGTCTTTTTACTCGATAACGGAAAAGAATCGATCGCCTATCGGGTACAGGCCGACCAATCGGGACAGGTTATTTTTAATTTATCCGCCCTCTACGACGCGCTTTCCCGATCGAATTACTACCGGCTGGAGTATCAGCGTTTAGGACTAGAAACCCGAAAATTACTGGAATATCGAGCGTGAATTCACGAAAATCATGAACGAGATTATTCTGAAAATTTTGAGCGACCCGCGCGACCCGAAATGTTTAACCCGTCCGGTACCCTTGAATAAAACCCAGATCGTCACCTTACTTCGAGATAGTATTCCGCCCGATCGATCGCTCGATAAACTAGCCGATGAAGTTCAAGAATCCCTACAGGAGTTGGAAGCGCGGGGAGAGATCCTCGCGGGGGTAAGAAACCGTTACTGTATCGCCCCTCCCGCTGTAGTCAGTATCGATGGCGATTCCGAGAATCACTTTCATTTTCGAGGCGATCGAGCGTATCTTCCCCTAGTCCATCGAATCCTAGAAACCGGTCAGGATTCGGAAGCGATCGAGTTACACCCGAGAGTCGATATCGGGCGAATTAAACCATTACTGAACCGATCGGGAATTCGCTTTTTTACCTTGGACGAGAGTTTACACTATCTTCCAACCCCCTACCGACCCTTGACCAATCATCTCCGAGCGTCCCGATCGGAAGAATATATCGATTTCGATACGGCTATTATCTATATCCCTAGCCCGAATACTATCCAGAGAGAGCGCTGGCGTAAATTCGATCGCTCTCTACTAGCGGAAGAAAGCCTTTTTCGCTTAAAGACGGGTGAATATCTTTGGTATCAGGATCGACAGTATCACGAGCTAGAAGCGGATACGGGAGTTTTGATGATGTATTACCTCGATCGAAACAAGAAATGTCCTCTAGAGATTCCTTGGGATCGATCGCTAGGAAAACTCTATCTACGGGGAATTTTTCTACCCGGCGCGTACTATCAACTTATCTTGCAATTATCGAAACCCGATGGAGAGATTACCAGAACCCGCCGTATCGCGCCCGCTAATTTTCCGTTAATAGAGAAAGCGTTTGAAAAGATCGGTTGTATTTTAGTAGAGAGCGAGGGGGAGAGTTAAGTGATCTTGCAAAATCAATTTCGGGAGCATCCCATTTTGGAAAAATATTCCCCCAAGTAATGACAGCCCAAGGGTTTCAGCCCCTCTAAAAACGGCTAACTCGCAAAAATGGAATGTTCCCTATATTTCCCGGCCGGGACAGGAAAAAGGCATAGGCAATCTGGCCATCAGAATGTGCAATTAATTTTGTCGAGGTACTTAGAACAATGGAAATCAATCCTTATTTAAATCCGATCGCCGTCACCGAACAACCGCGTCAAGATCTGATCCGCTATCTCCTCACCGCGTATCCCCTGCGCGATCCCCATTTACGGTACGCGCTACGGCAACAGTTAGAACAGCCGGGGACGATCTGGCAGTATCCCTATCTGGAGGGATCGCAACCCTATCGATCGGCAAACAGTATTCAACAATTAATCGAGAGCGGTGTTTTACATCCCGCTATCGGCGATCTATTCATTCCCGCGAATCGATCGCTCTACCTACATCAAGAGAGAGCCGTTCGCTCGATCCTCGAGAAACGGGAGAATATCGTCGTGGCCACGGGAACCGGTTCGGGAAAAACCGAATGTTTTCTAATCCCGATTCTCGATACTTTACTCAAGGAAGGAGAGAATTCTTTAACCAAGCGACGGGGGGTAAGAGTGCTGATTCTGTACCCGATGAACGCCTTAGTTAACGATCAAGTAAAACGGCTACGACAATTACTCTGCCGTCAAAAACGACCCCGAATCCGCTTCGGGTTCTACACCAGTCGTACCGAAAGCGAACCCAAGCAGGCGCGGAAGTTGTTAGCGGAAGAACTAAAAGCCTACTCGATCGAGGATTTACGGAAGCTTTTTCCTCTCGAAGAATTGAAAAGTAATCGTTTAGAAGAAAGAGAGATATTACTCGAAGAAGCTGTTAAAAAAGTCAGCGCGATTCAAGTTCTCTCTAGAGAGGAGTGCTGGAACGATCCCCCGCACATTCTGCTGACCAACTATTCGATGTTGGAACACATGATGATCCGTCCCAAAGAGAGGAGCGAGATTTTTGAAAACTCTAGAGATAGCTTTCAATTCCTGATCGTCGATGAAGCGCACACTTACAACGGCGCGACGGGGACGGAAGTTTCTTTACTGCTGAAACGACTGAAGAACGCGATCGGTATCGAGGGAGAGGGAAAAATCCGCTGTATCGCCACTAGCGCGAGTTTGGGGGATCGATCGGTCGATGCCGCGGTTCTACAGTTCGCGGGACAGTTATTCGGGGAAAAATTCGCGGGAGTGATCCGCGGCGATCGGGTGACGGCTCAAGCTCGGCTCGGTGAACCCTACCGCGAGGATAGCGCGACCGATCGACCGATCCGCGAAATTCTCTCTACCCTCTCCCTTCCCCCGTTAACCGCGTCGCTGGAAGAATGGTCGGAACGGTTGCGCCAGTTCGTACCCGTCGAAGTATTACAGTCCGCGCGCGAAGGGATAGAAGCGATCGAATCCGATAACTCCGATCGCTCCGCTAACGATCGAACCCATCGATTTCTCTGGTTCGCGCTGAAACGGAATCCCCTCTTTCACCGTTTAATCGACATTCTCTCCCGAAATCCCGCGCCTTGGTACGAGATCGCGCGCTCGTCCGAACTTTGGGATAGTGAAATTCCCGAAACCGTCGGGGAAGATCCCGCGGTACAACTCCAACTCGAAAAAGCGTTAGCCTATCTCGTGCAGTTGGGAACTCTAGCGCGGGAAAATCCCGACGATCTCCCCTTACTTCCCGTCCGGTTACACTTACTTTTCCGCGGACTAGAAGGGGTTTACGCTTGTATTAATTCCGCTTGCCCCGGCGCGGTACCCGATCCCGACGCGCCCGATCGTCCCCCTTATTACGGTCGTCTGTATTTAAACGAGAAACATACCTGCGATGATTGCGATTCTCCCGTTCTAGAGTTGGGGAGTTGCCGGCAATGCGGTCAAGCCTACGCGTTCGCCGCGTTAGATAAAAACTCGCGACTGGAAACTTTACCCCGATCGAATTTAGCGTTACAGGACAATCCGAAAATTTACACGCTAACGACCGGCGCGTTGGACAGTATTACCGAGGAAGAGGATAACGGAGAGGTGGAGGAAGATTTATTTTCCGCGCCGAAAACTTTTTTTATCGATCGAAAAGACGGCTGGCTCGGTACTCCCTCCCCGGAAAACTTCCCTCCGGTGACAACAGAACCGGGATTCGCGCTCGCGTGGCACCGTCAGAAAACCGATAAAAAACTGGAGGGGTGCTACCTGCCGAAATGTGCCGCCTGCGGGTCGAGATCGATCCGATCGAGATCGATTAACCGTTTCGTCACCTATACCGATGAACCCTTACAAGCGATGATCGACAGCCTGTTCGATCTCTTGCCCGAACCCGAAGAGGATCGAAAAAAAGCGTCCCGACGGAAACTATTATCCTTTTCCGATGGTCGTCAGGACGCGGCTTTTTTCGCCTCCGATTACCAGCGCAATCACACCGAGACGATCTATCGGCAAATGGTCTGGCGAGCGTTTCAAGAGGCGAAAGATACCGATAATATCGCCTCCGTTAATGGGGCGATCGAGTGTTTAAGCGCTCTGTTTTTAGAAACCTCGATCCCGCATCCCGATCGGGAGGCTAGTCGAAACTATCTTAGCTATTGTTTAGAAGATAAGGATGAAAGTTTAGAAAATCCGAGAGATTGTAAGGAGGCGGCGAAAAAACGGGCGAAAGAATTACTACTCCGCGAGTTCGCCCTCCCGTTTAATCGTCGTTCTAATTTGGAAGCCTACACATTTTTAGCCTGTCATATAGGGTTTAAAGATGAAAATTTCATTAATTCCGTCGCTTCCAAGTTTCAAATGACAAAAACCGAATCCCGAATCTTTCTAACCGTTCTCACCGATATTATCCGCCGTGCCGGTATCGTCAGTATAGAAGGCTCTTCTAGTTACTTTCCCGAAACGGGAGGCGATGGCATCCGCCGGGCGATGGTAGACGGACAGGGGAAAGCGACGAATTACTTATTTTTAGAAAAATCCCCGGAAAATACAAAAAAGTACGCGGATTCTCCCTCCTTTTTACCGAAAAAGAAGAAGGACGGACATATCAGCAAAGCGCAAAATCGACTCGGCTGGTATTACTATCAGTTATTCGGGGAAGAATTTCTCGATCGAGAGCGGGAACCGTTCATCTGGTTATTTGAAAGATTGAAAGAATCTCGGATACTCGTTGACGCTAAAAACGGTTGTCATCTTAACTGGCAACTCCTCGATCTGATCGCGACCCGCGAGGATTGGTATCAATGTAATTGCTGTCGTCAGATCTTTCATATTCCCGAACTATCGAAAATCGATCGCTCCACGTCAAAACTCAACATCTTCGGCTGTATCGCCTACAAATGTCAGGGGACACTACAGCCCTATACCCCGGATAGAATCGATCGGGTAAACGAGGAGCATTATCAACAATCGTTGATTAAAAATCGATCGCCGTTACCCCTGCGATCGAAGGAACACACGGCACAATTAAGCGTCATCGAACTGGAAAAACGCGAGAACCGATTCCGTCAGGGAAAAATCAATCTTCTCAGCAGTTCCACCACCCTAGAAGTCGGGGTAGATATCGGGGAACTACAAGCGGTAGTTCTACGGAATTTCCCCCCCTACGTTAGTAATTACCAACAACGCGCGGGACGCGCGGGACGGCGAACCGACGGGGTATCGGTGACATTAATGTACGGCCAACGTCGTCCGCACGATCGCTTTTTTTTCGAGCGTCCCGAACTTTTAATCGCGGGCATCAATCAGATCCCCCAACTCGATCCGGATAACGCGCAAATTCAACAGCGTCATCTTCACGCGGAATTATTGGCGACTTTTCTAAGAGAGGAGCGGGGAACGGGAGCGGAACAGATCGCGATCGGGGATTTCTTAGGAGTAACCGGGGGATCTTTCGACCCGATCGAACCCGATCATTCGGAAGCTTTAAGCGGGGAGTTTCAAGATTGGCTCCGATCGGATCTCGCCGAAAAGTTAACGCTACAGTGGTTGGAGAGATTGGAGAGCGATCCACTTGTAGCAACGCCTCGCTCCCGAACCGCGCCAGAAGTTTTAAAACAATTTCGAGATATTTTGGAAAAGTTTGAAAACGATCAGATACAAGATTGGAACTCTCTGGCGAAACCGCTGGCGGAAATTGATGCCGAAATCCGTTCCGCGACCGCTCGCGATGAACGGAAGAAAAAAGAACGTTCGCGGGATAATCTGGAAATAGAATTAGAGAAAATCGCCAAACGCCGACTCCACGATGAATTGGCGCGGGCGAGTATCTTACCGATCTACGGCTTCCCGATCGACGTGGTACGATTACTCACGGGAAAAAGTGACGGCTACCGTTCCTCGCGGGGAAAACACCGTTTAGAAAGAGATCGTCGTCTCGCTCTCGGGGAATACGCTCCCGGTCAGGATATCGTGGTTGACGATCGCGTGTATCGCAGTGTCGGGGTCGTCGGCATCGACGATCTAGAACGCCAGTTTTATTGGGTATGTAAACACTGCAATTATTTTGAAAAATCCCAGATCGAGAAAGAACCCTACGATGAATGCCCGGAATGTAATTACCGTCCCGATTTTACCTGGGAAGGCAAATTTAAAGCGTATGTTATTCCGAAAACTTTTACCACGGATCTTAGTAAAGAGCCGGAAGTCACTCCCTATCTGAAACCGATCCGTCAACCCACCTCTCAAGTTTTCTTAGCGAGCGATGGAGAGGATACGCGCTCGATCGTCGTTCCCGATCTCTACGAACTTATTCATAGTCGGGGCGGTTTGTTTTTCCTCGCCAATCAGGGGCCGTTAGCCAAGGGCCGCGGCTTTAAAAATCGGGGATTCGCGCTCTGTAAATTTTGTGGTATCGACTTGAGCGATCGACTGAGCGAACAGGTCGATCGAAAGCCGGGCGCCCGGAAAAAAGATACTTCGAGCGCGTCCCCGTCCCTCCCTTCCCACAACCATCCCCTAACCGGTAAAGTCTGTTCTGGAAGTTACGATTATCTGCACCTCGGTCACGAATTCCGGAGCGATCTGTTAAAAATCAGTTTCGATCGCTCGGTGGTGGGCGATCGCCCGCTCTATTCGTCCGCGGACACCGACGGGGAAGGATTGGCATTCTGGCGTTCTTTTCTCTACGCGTTTCTAGCGGCCGCGGCGGAAACGATCGACGTACCCCGTAACGAACTCGATGGTTTATGTAAACCGGCGGACGATCGAAGCGGTATGGCAGAACTGGTAATTTACGATAATGTCCCCGGTGGCGCGGGCTACAGTCAACAGATCGCCCGCGCCTTCGGTAAAGTTCTGGAAAAAACCCTCGGGTTAGCGGATTCTTGTACCTGCGATACTAGCTGTTACGACTGCCTGCGTACCTATACCAATCAGACGTTCCACGCGGAACTGAACCGTCACGCGGTTGTAGAATTCTTAAAGCCACTCGTGAATTCACCCGGAACAGGTCTTCCGATCGAGCGTCGCGACTAACGAGAGCGGGATTTCTTCCCCGTTGACGGCGATCGAGAACGGTCGTTCCTGGAGTTCGCGCTGTTGTCCGAGAACGTTTTTCACCCGTAGCAGAGCGGCCCGATCTTTCGGGTTAATCACGAGTCAGGTTATCGAAACGGTCGGGGCTATCGACGGTCGGGCGCGCTTGGAAATCAAGGCTCTCCCGGTACGGAATCCCCGTCGCGACAACTTTCGTTACCCCCGCCACCGACGGGTCGCGATACAGCCAATTCTCCAATCGATCGAGCGCGTCCGGATGACCGCTCGCCAACACCTCGACCTCCCCGGCGGTAAGATTTCTAACCCAACCGGATAGACCGATATCTCGCGCTACCTCGACGGTAGAGAAGCGGAAACCAACTCCCCGTACTTTTCCCCGAATTATCCAATGTCTCGTTTCCCTATCTTACTTTTCCCGTTATCTTTTTATTGGAGCGGTCTCCGGATTTACCCCTATCTCAAAGTCCTATTCTCTCGTCGGTTACTGTCATTAAGATTGGCCCGTTGAAAATCTAGGAGCGCTTGAAACCCTTATTCCGCCGTCGTTTTCAGACTTAACGGGAAAAGTAAGGTTTCCCTAGCTCTGTCGGGTTTCCCCTCGATCGGATCTTCAATACTGAACGGTAACGGGATCTAGACTACGCCAGAGATACCAAGTCGCCACGGTGCGATACGGTCGCCATCGCCCCGCGAGTTGCCCGATCTCCTCGGTACTCAGGGGACGCTCGCCCGCGTAAGCGCGTCGGATGGCGTTGATCAACCCCAGATCGCCTAGAGGCAAGACATCGGGACGATGGAGATGAAAGATCAGGAACATTTCGGCCGTCCAATTGCCGATTCCCCGAATTTTAATCAATTGACGGCGAACCTCCCCGTCGCTCATATTCCCCCATTCATCGGGCGTGAGCGTCCCCTCGGTGAAAGCGAGAGCGATCGCCGCGAGATAATCGACCTTCTGGCGGGATAGTCCACACCCGCGGAGAATTTCTACTTCCAGTCGCGAAAAACTCTCCGGCGAGACGGTTTCGAGATGTTTCTCCAACCTCGACCAGATCGAATCGGCGGCTTTGACGGAAATCTGTTGACCGACCACCGCCCGAGCCAGAGTATAGAAAGGATTGTGATGGTTCGTTAATCGTTCGGTCGGGTAAAGAGCGATCAGGTTGCCCAGTATCTCGTCCCGTTCGGTCAGGTAATCGATCGCCGTCTGCCAATAAGGGGGATTTACCGGCGGGGAAGTCGGGACATCGTTCATTTTCGGTTACTATACCCGAGAAATCGATGAGTGAGGCGGAAAATAGACCAACCTAATCTCATTATCGGATAGATCGAACGCGCTTCCCGACAATAAACCACCCCGGCGAAATACCGGGGACGGTGTGGGGGAGCCTTGGTAATCGAGAAAGATAGGGATAACCGTTAGCTGACGGCGAAAGCGGTGAGAATCGTGGCGGTAACGAGAAGAATGGCGATCGCTCCCTGAAACGCGTAGCGACGTTGTTGTTCGGGGGAGGGGTAAACGGCGGGATAGATGGCGGGTTCGTTGGCGTAATTGTTGAGAATTCCTTCCGGGCTGGTGGTGGTATACATTTGGGTTGCCTTCGCTTGGTTGTCTATGTAAATCAATGTAACAAAAATATTAACTATTGTAAAGATTATTTGACAAATAGATTTCAATGCCCATCATAAAGAGCGCTTATCAGTGGGGAGCGAGAGCGAAGCGTTGCCGGAGACCCTACCGGTACCGCGAGCCGGGAGCGAAGCGCTGCCGGAGGCAGATCGGAGCTTTCTCCATCGATCTCGATCCGCCAGAGGTGGCGACGCTCTCTCCGGAGCGATCACCGCTCCCTTGTCGGCACTCGCTCGCCGCCCCGATCGCCAACGCCGATCGGGTTCCCATCTCACAGCCCGCACTTCGACTTGTAATACAAAGTAGTATAAGCGAAGAATCATTAGCCCAGTATGAAAGCAGTTGTGACAGGTCTGACTCGTGTACCGAGGATCTATCCATACAAGTTTCACGCCACGCTCGATCGTTTGATACGTCAGGAATTGTCGGAGTTGGTAGAAAGCCCGACTGTTATCCAGTCGCTTATTCTTTATCGCTCTTTTCTCACTATGGGATCGCTATCGAACGGGCGAGAGGTTCGATTCCCCTCGTGGTAATACTTCTCGGATAACATCATTCGCGTGTTCACAAGGATACTGAAACCTTTGAGATTTTGTAGGCGAGAAACCCCGGGAAATCCTTAACCGAGAGGTATTGCCCCTCGTGGTAAGGGTTTGAATGTCGAGTTCCTAACAGTTTCTCTCGCTCGGAACTTAGAGGGGCTTGATTCCCGTGAATTCCTTACCCGATAACGGTTTCTGACTTTGTTTCTAACAGGAACCTACCGATACCGATAGAAGAGCGATATCATCGAGATAATCGCCGATTCCCGATCCCTTCACGCCCGTCTAGGGAGCGAGAATTGTTAGGGAATCGAGAGGGGAATCGGTTCCCCGTACTCCTCGATCGCTTCAGGCCGCGCTCGCGCGTGAAGTCACAGATAACTACCTCTCTAGAAAAGATTAAGATCGCTCGAATAATTTTTAAGATAGAGAAATATTTTTCGGAAAATAACTCATGAAATACATTTGTTCCGTATGCGGTTACGAGTACGATCTGGAAATCGGCGATCCCGAGAACGACATCGCGCCGGGGACAGCGTTCGAGAATCTGCCGGAAGATTGGGAATGTCCCGTCTGCGGTGCCGCTAAATCGGAATTCGACCCGATCGAATCGGAATAACGGCCGGATTTCTAGTGAGAAGAATCGTTCTCGGCTAACCCGTCTAATCCCTCCCTTTTCCGGCCTCGGTAATCGACCCGATCGCTTAACCGGTTTCCCGATCGATCTCGGGTTTTCTATTTCTTGGTTCTCCCGTCCGCTAGAGTCCGGGGGAGGCAGGAGGCGGGTATTTGGAAGAAGCTCGAACTCCTACCAAACACTTTTCGCGCCAAGCGGGGAGACTTGTAACCCGTTGGTTTCCGGTCAGTAAATCTCCCGCGAAAAGCAAAAAGCGATCGGGTTCGTCAGGAGTTAGGACTTAGTAGAGACGGGTTTTAACACCAGTCCCTACAGAAATTATGAGGGGAAAGGAGAGGTAAATAGATTATAAAGTTTTTAAAATATCTATTTTTTTGAATCTTTTTTAGAACATAACTTTTTATCTTGTATTTACCTCGCGACCCTCATTTTTACACGAGATCTATTATCGCCTCCTCTCACTTTCAACGAACCGAGGTAAACTTCCTTCTCGCGACCGAATTTCCGTTGGATATTAAGTTTCTTGAAGAATCGATCGGATAGAAAGCGTCTCGCATCCACCATTAGGCACAATAACAATCATATAGAAAGCTACATTTTATCGAACGCGAGTGTAAAATGTCGTTTTCAGCTATTGAAAATTAGGGCGAAAGATAAGATGGTAGGAAGTGTCGATACCGCGACCTTTACCGCTCTCGATCTCGATCGGTTCGCGGAAGAGTTAAATCGGGAGGGAATCTGTATTTTCCGCGGGTTATTCCCGAGAACGCTAATAGAAGAATGGGCGATCGCTTTCGACGCGTTATTCCGAGAGCGGCGGGAACGGCCGGGAGGCGTGGCCCCGCGAGGAAAAGCCCGGGGCTATATTACCCTACCCTGGGTCTCCCCTTTCGCCGATCCGGAAGTGTTCGCCAACCCCGCGATCTCGGGCGTTCTCGATCGGGTGTTCTATCAGGAATACCAGCTAGTACAATTAGCGGCGGATATTCCCTTCCAAGGTTCGGAATATCAGGAAATCCACCGCGATTTCCGCCCTCTATTTACCGATCGCATCATCACGCCCCTCTACGCCGTGGCGGTCAATTTCCCCCTCGTGGAAGTGACGGCCGAAAACGGCCCGTTCGAGATGGCGCGGGGAACGCATCGAATGCCCAAAGAAGAAGCCCTCGTGAAAGTGCGCTCCGGCGAGATCCCGATGGAGGCGTTTTACCTGCGACCGGGGGACGTGATGATCCGCTCGCCCCTGGCACTACATCGGGGGACACCCAACCGAACCCCGCGACCGCGACCGATGATCGTCATGGGTTACGTGATGCACTGGCTCCACACTCGCAAGGTAGATTTAACCCTGCCACGGGATGATTACGATCGTCTGTCGCCGCGAAACCGGGAGTTAATCCGGTGTCAGGTCGTGGAGAAATTGCCCGAGAACGCGACGGAAACCTACATCAACTTTGAATACTAGCGAGATTCGGTATCGTTCGATGATTTATTACACCAATCCGGTCTACTCGGGATATCTCGCCGATCCGTTCGTCTGGCGACACGAGGGGGTCTATTACGCGATCGGTACCGGGCCCGCGGAAGCCGCCGGTCGGGTGGGGGCGCTTCCGGAAGGGCGGATCTTTCCCCTCCTGCGCTCCGATAATCTAGCCGACTGGCAGTACGTCGGCAACGCCCTAGAACGGCCCGATCCGTCACCGGGAGATAATTTCTGGGCCCCGGAAATCGCCGATCGCGACGGGATTTTTTACCTGTATTACTCCGTCGGACAAGGGGACAAGAACCATCAACTGCGGGTCGCCACCGGTTCCGAACCGTCCGGCCCCTATCGGGACACGGGAGAACCTTTGAGCGCCCCGGATAGACACGCGTTCGCTATCGATCCGAGTCCGTTCCGGGATTCCGACGGACAGTGGTATCTTTTCTACGCCACGGATTTTCTCGATACCGAGAACGGGGTTCGGGCCGGAACCGCGCTGGTGGTCGATCGTTTACTGACCATGACGCGGTTAGCCAGAACGCCCGAGGTCGTCCTCCGCGCCCGTCATGACTGGCAGAGATTCTCGCGCGATCGCCCGATGTACGGCGGGATCTACGACTGGCATACCCTAGAGGGCCCCTGTGTCCGCGAGCGCGACGGTCGGTACTATTGCTTTTATAGCGGTGGACGCTGGGAAACCGAGAATTACGGGGTAGATTACGCGGTCGCCGAGCGCGTGAACGGCCCCTACTCCGATGGCGGCAACGAGTCGGGACCGCGGGTACTGCGATCGGTTCCGGGCCGCGTTCTCGGCCCCGGCCATAACTCGATCGTCGGGAGTCCCGATGGAAAATCAGACTATTTTGTCTATCACGCCTGGGACCCCGGGATGGACGCGCGCCGGATGTGTCTCGATCGACTGCTCTGGACTCCCGAGGGTCCCCGCTGTTCCGGCCCCTCGTGGACACCGCGGGCGATCGAGGAGAGGTAGTCTTCAAAACTCACGGGACGGTCTAGCAATAATCGATCGGAACGGTTAGCACTTCGGGGCGCGAACCTCCGGTTCCTCCCTCGGATACGCGTTGCCCCTCGGGGTCGCCGAACCAGAGAGCTACGTGACCCTCCGGCGCGCGGCCGTCCCCGTCAGTCCCGACAACGACGGCGAGTAAACCGTCGAATTCAACGAAATCCCCTCTCTCGAAACTCACACTCATCTCGGTGACAAAATTCGGAGCCACGTTCACGATCTCGATCGCGCGCCCGTTCGGTAACGGGGGTAGTGCTAAACACGTAATGATAAATCCAAAGAGGAATTATAGTGATGGATAA
>NZ_JBAFSM010000050.1:0-35645 GCF_036688125.1 Pannus brasiliensis CCIBt3594
ATGCGTGGTAATTTTCTCTTTTTATTGTACTGGATTGTTGTGAAAAGTGCTGTAAAAAAGGAAGCTTATTACCCGTTGGTTTTTGGTCAATTCTTGTTAAAAATTTGACGATTTTTCGGTGAGAAACCGAGTCTTTTTCGGAGGACGGTAGTATTCTAGATCTGTGGAATAGGATATAATGAATAAACCGAAAACTCGAAAAGATTATTTCATGATTTTAGAACCAGTTGCTTATCCAAGTTGCCAGAGCCTAGATATTGTTAAACATGGGTTTTCGGGGGGTAGTGTTCTAGATCTGTGGAATCCAATCTAGATAACACGCCCAAACTCAAAGCGATTGATGAATAAACCCATGACAATATCGTGCAGGATAACCGATGAACGAAAAACAAATGTTTTTTCGAGCTAATCGTTTAATCCGTGTCCTTAAAATTAGATATTTTTGTTCTATTTTTTGAGTGTTCCGCTTGCCAACAACGTGTAAATCTGGTTCGATATGTCGTTGATAAGTTCCCCAGTCATCTGTATAAAATCGGGTAATTCCAAAAGGTTCTAACAATTCTTTGAGTTTTAAACAAGCTTCATCTTTACGCTCGGCTAGAACATATCACGGCCATGTCCGTGATCTTTTGCTTGACAGCGGGGGAACGACCTTGGTAGGTATAGTTCACAATAAAAGTACAGCGGTGACACTCGGAATTTCGACATTTAGAACGAGGTTTTCCTTCCCCCGAAAATCCATTTCTAACAATATCTAGGCTTTGGCAACTTGGACAAACAACTGGTTCTAAAATCATGAAATAATCTTTTCGAGTTTTCGGTTTATTAATTATATCCTATTCCACAGATCTAGAATACTACCATCGCTCCTCTCAACTGGACGCGCTGGTGTAGAACCGTAGTGCGAACCGCCAGAAAAATCGAGAAAATAAAAATAAAATTACCGCCAGGATTGCCGTACCGATCGCCCGATGGATTTCCCCCCGTCCCAAGACCATTTCCGCGGGAACGGTGGTTAAAAAGGCCACGGGAACGACGAACGTGAAAAAGACGCGGTACATCACCGGATAAGCGACGATCGGGTATCTTCCCGCTTCCAGAAAACCGCGCAGAACCTCCGTGACATTATAAATTTTCACGAACCAAATACTCGTCGCCCCTAAAATAAACCATAAACTATATAGAATGAATATCCCGCAGAGTGTCGGCAATGCGCCGCGAAGATAATCGCCCGCGTTTAACCCCAATCTTCCCCCCGCGTACAGGATAATAATCGAGCCGAAAAATAGATCGGGAAGACCCCACGGGGAGATCGCCCGCGTCGAGAGCCAGAATTGACTGTCGATCGGTTTGAGTAAAACGAAATCGAGGGTTCCCTGCTCTACCTGTTGGACGATCTTATTGAGATTGGGGATTAAAAACGCGCCCGAAACTCCCTGGAGAAAAGTAAAAACCCCCAGCACCATCATCGCCTCCAGCCAATTCCATCCCTGAAACGTGTACCCCGTTCGGTAGAAGAGAAAAAGCCCGAATAAGCCCCCGATCAGATTCGTTAAACTGCTTAGGGTCGCGATCAGAAAATTGAGTCGATATTCTAACTCCGCCGCGATCGACGTTGACCAAAACAATCGTAAAACTCGCCAATATTTTATCATGACTTTAAGGAAAACTTTAGGATTATAAAGGTCACGCTCGGCTATGCTTAACAGTTAAGAGTCAAAGTAAAAACTCATGACAAGCTCTCGCCCTTTTTCATCGATCGAGTTACAATTCTCCGCGCCGACCGGGTTCAAAAAGAAATCGAAAGCCAGCGATCTCTCGGCCGTTGTTGTTACCGACGGGGGACGAACGCTCTGGGTCGGTTCCGATGAATGGACATCGATCGATCGCCTGACAAAAATCGACGATTCGACCTACGGCGATCATACCGCGTTTGAACTCGATCTCTATTTAGAAGGATTCGATCCCGCTCTCGGCGAGATCGATATCGAGGGCATGGATCACGATGGTTCCTATCTCTGGCTAATCGGCTCCCATAGCGGTAAACGAAAAAAAGTGAAATTGCAAACCGACGAGGGAGAGCCGAAATTTACCCTGACCAACCAAGAACTCAAAGAGGTTACGAAAGAGGGAAACCGCTATTTACTCGCCAGAATTCCCCTCGTGGACGGAAAGTTAGAAAAATCCGCGGGAGCGCTCACCGTCGCTTCCCTCCCCCGTCGCGGGACGAGTAACGACCTCACCGATGAACTCGCGGGCGACGAGTACCTGCGAGACTTCATCACCGCTAACCTACCCGGTAAAGAAAACGGACTGGATATCGAGGGATTAGCCGTCAAGGGAGATTATCTCTTTCTCGGTTTACGCGGCCCGGTGCTTCGCGGGATGGCGATTTTATTAACCGTCAAAATCGCCGAGGAATCGCCGGGAATCTTGAAACTAGAGAAAATCGGCGCGGGAGACGCTCGCCGCTACCGGAAACATTTTCTCGATCTCGACGGATTGGGAATTCGGGATCTCCGCTTCGACGGGGACGAGCTTTTGCTCCTCGCGGGGCCGACGATGACCCTCGACGCGCCGTTCTATATCTTCCGCTTGAAAAATCCGCTACTTTTAGAGGAAAATAGTTTATCTTCCGCGGTAAACGGTCAATTAACCCGATCGATCGAGATCCCTCACGGTTATCAGAGCGATCGAGCCGAGGGAATCGCCCTCTATCCTACCGACGACGGCTCGAAAGCGCTACTCGTCGTCTACGATAGTCCCACCGAAACCCGAGACGGTCAACCCGGACGCGAAACCGATCGCCGGGTTCTCGCCGATCTCTTCCCTTTATAAGAATAAGTTCACCGCGAACCGTTTTCTCGAAACCCACAACCGTTAGACTGAACGGGTAATCTAATTCACGCGACAACTATGACGAATACAGTAGGTTACGATTCCGATACCCAACGGGTGAAAATTCTCAGCGAAGCCCTGCCCTATATCCAAGAATTCAGCGGTCGTACCGTCGTGATCAAATACGGCGGCGCGGCGATGAACAACAGCGATATTAAAGACACGGTGATGCGGGACATCGTTTTTCTTTCCTGCGTCGGCGCGCGGCCGGTGATCGTTCACGGGGGCGGCCCGGAAATTAACAGTTGGCTGGATAAACTGGGCATCGAACCGCAATTTAAAGACGGTTTACGCGTGACCGACGCGGCGACGATGGATGTGGTCGAGATGGTTTTGGTCGGCCGGGTGAATAAGGAAATCGTCTCCCTGATCAATCAGGCCGGGGGGATGGCGGTAGGATTGTGCGGGAAAGACGGTAATCTCGTCACGGCGCGACCGGTGGGCAAAGAGGGGATCGGTTTCGTCGGGGAAGTGCAGACCGTCGATACCCGTTTGGTAGAATCCCTCGTCAACAGTGGTTATATTCCGGTGATTTCCAGCGTCGCCGCCGATGAAACGGGACAGGCGCACAATATTAACGCCGATACGGTCGCCGGAGAACTCGCGGCGGCGTTAGGGGCGGCGAAATTGATTCTGATGACCGATACCGCGGGCATTCTGGAAAATTATAAAGATCCCTCGACCCTGTTAACGAAACTGGATATCCAACAGGCGCGGGAGTTGATTAATAAGGGAATTGTTTCCGGGGGCATGATTCCGAAGGTGAATTGTTGCGTTCGATCGCTCGCGCAGGGAGTTCGCGCCGCGCATATTATCGACGGTCGGGTTCCCCACGCTCTCCTCTTGGAAATTTTCACCGACCGGGGGATCGGTTCGATGATCGTCGCTTCCGGCTACACTCACCCGTAGGTAGTAATTTCCGAACTTTTCGCGAAAAAAGCTTGCGGAAAACGGGGACAATGATGTAAAAATAGGTAGGTGTAACGTGCTTCTCGATCGATAGATCGTTTCGTGTCCTTCAGCCTTCACTCGGTTTTGTCGAGAAGCCCACCCGCTAAAGTTTTATATCAATTGAATTTATGATCGATCAAGTCGTAGCTCACCCGATGGTGAAGTTTCAGCGCAAGGTGAACAAGTGGATTGACTCGAAAGTGGTCAAACCGAGTGATAGCCTCTGGAAACTCGCCCTTCTCTACGGGGATGAATGGACGCACTGGAAACAGGAACTCCTCGATTTCGGTTTCTCCATGCAGGACCCGATCAGTGAGGTGGTCGCGGTCGAAGCCTGGGACGAAGAATAATCGCGATAGGGGCGAGGTCTCCTCGCCCGGTTTATCGAGCGATCGTTCCGTCTCAGATCGATCGCGAGAAAGTCGCGGTCTGCCGGCGCTCGCGATACGCGTCGAATACCGCCGCGATGTTGCGGATCAACAGTCGCCCCGCGGGTGTCACTTCAATCCCGTCGGGGACGATATCCAGCAGTCCGTCCGCTTCCAGCGCCCGCAGTTCGGGAATTTCCGTCGCGAAATACTCCTCGAAATCGCTATCGAACGCGAGATGGTATTTTTCGAGGAGCGCCTGTTTCGAGAGTCGGAACTGACACATTAACTCCATGATCGCGGCGCGACGCACTCGGTCGTCCCCGGTCAGGGAGACCCCGCGTTCGATCGGTAGTTTTCCATCCTCGATCGAGCGGTAATAATCTTTTAATCCCTTTTGATTCTGAATATACACGTCGTCGAGCATGGAGATCGACGTGACCCCGAACCCGATCAGATCCGATTCGGGTTTCGTCGTGTATCCCTGGAAATTGCGGTGTAATTCGCCTTCTCGCTGGGCGATCGCCAGTTCGTCGTTCGGTTTGGCGAAATGATCCATCCCGATGTAGACGTAGCCGTTATTTGTCAATTCCTCGATCGTCATCTGCAAGATCGCGAGTTTTTCCGACGGGGAGGGAAACGCGTTCACGTCGAGATTTTTCTGCGCGGGTTTCAGTCCGGGGATATACGCGAAATTGAACACCGCGATCCGGTCGGGATCGAGATCGATCGTTTTCCGCACCGTCTCCCGGAAAGTCGCCAGATTTTGATGGGGTAAACCGTAGATGAGATCGACGTTGACACTCTCGAAGGTTTCCCCGCGTATCCAATCCATAACGTTAAATAACAGCGATTCCGGTTGGACGCGGTTGATCGCCGTCTGCACTCTCTCATCGAAATCCTGAATGCCGAAGCTGATCCGGTTGAATCCGGTCTGGCGCAGGAATCGCACGTATTCTTTATCTAGATAGCGGGGATTTACCTCGATCGAGATCTCCGCATCTTCCGCGAGAGAGAAATGATCCGTTAAAGAATTCCACAGGCGATCGATCTGTTCCAGGGAAAGATAATTCGGTGTCCCTCCCCCCCAATGTAGTTGATCAACGCGACGGTTTTTATCCACGAGAGAGGCGATCCGCTCGATATCCCGCATTAGATAATCTAAATAAGGATCGGCGATCTTTTTCTGTTTGGTAATAATCGTGTTGCACCCGCAGAAATAACAGGCCGTCTCGCAAAAAGGGATATGGCAGTAGAGAGAGAGGGGGATTTTCCGATAGTTACCGACCGCGAGCGCCGCGCGAAAATTCACCTCGTCAAACTCCGGGGTTAATTCCGTCGCGGGGGGATAACTGGTATAGCGGGGAAGGGGTCGATCGTACTTCGTCAGCAGTCGCGAGTCAAAATTAACCGATTGTGTTGGGAAATGATTTAGCATTCGATCGGGTGAATTAGGGGGATGGGGAATTTTTGGGGAAAAGGAGAAGGGGGAAGGGAAAAAGGGAAAAACTACTTTTCGTTGCTTTACCTTTCTTTTTGGCTCTATTTTTCTGGTTTTTGATTCTCTTGGTGGGTTACGCTGTCGCTAACCCACCCTACGGTTTACGGTCTAATTAACGGACGCTAGGGGTCTTTCGGTGCTACCGGGTTTATCCTGACGGACTAGGAGATCGAAAACGTGATCGCCGACGGCCGCTTTCACTTCCGGTTCGAGTTCGTGGAGTACGTCGCGATTGTATTGGAAAGCGCGATTGGCTTCCGCGACGATATTTCGTACCGTGGTTTCGTCGAGATCGAGGGAATCCATCGCCTGACGGTAACGTTCCTTAAAGGTGCGTTTGGCCTCGATCGAGGGTAGCGCGTCGAACTCGTAAAATGCGGTTCCCTCGGTTCCTTCCAGGTTCAAACCCGATCGAACGATATTTTTTAACGCCTGACCGCCGGATAAATCGCCCATATAACGAACGTAGGCGTGAGCGAGGAGTAATTCGGGCGCGAGGGCGGAAATTTCCTCGATTCTGGCGACATATTGTAGTCCGGCGGGGGAGGGGTCGATTTCGGCGCGCCAGTTGTCACCGTAGTAGAAGGCGAGATCTCTCTCTAGACTCGCGGTTCGATCGAGTTCCGGGAAGTACATCGCGCCGGCGATCGGGTGTTCCCGATGGGCTTGGAATTCTCGTTCCAGGGTACTATAGACAAAATAGAGATCCGCCAGTAACTCGCGGAAAAACGACTTTTCAACGATTCCTTTGGTGAAACACTTCATAAAAGCGGTGTTTTCCGCCATCGTGTGCGATTGTTTCGTACCTTCACGCAGTTTCAGGGCTAGATCGTTGCTCATGACTCTCGTTCCTTCTCGTCAGCCATTACGTTTAATAACTATATAGGAATACAGTGGCGCACCCGCCGATATTGATAAAACTTAATAATTATCATTGATGACCTTTTTATGTTTAGACTCGTATATAGCTATGTAGTTAAGTAACTTCCATCATGGTAACAACGGTAGAACGTCCGTCCGAGAAAAAAGCTGTCCTGCGCGAAACCATCCTCAGCCCTCGTTTTTACACCACCGACTTCGAGGCCGCCGCGAATTTCGACCTCTCGCTTCAGGAAACCGAGATACAGGCGATGCTCGCGGAGATGCGAACCGACTACAACCGCGACCACTTCACCCGTAACGAGGCGTTCGCTAACTATATCCCGAATCTGAACGAAAAAGAGCGTCAAGCGTTCGTCGATTACCTGGAACGTTCCTGTATTTCCGAGTTCTCCGGCTTCCTGCTGTTTAAAGAACTCTCGCGCCAGTTAAAGAACCGGAATCCGATTCTCGCGGAGATGTTCCAGCTAATGGCTAGAGACGAGGCGCGCCACGCGGGATTTCTCAATAAAGCGATGGCGGATTTCAATATTACCCTCGATCTCGGCAAAATCACTAAAACCCGTCAATATACCTTCTTCCCCCTCGAATGGGTGCTATACACGGTGTATCTCTCGGAAAAAATCGGTTACTGGCGTTATATTCTCATTTTCCGCCATCTAGAACAGCATCCCGAACATAAATTCAATCCGCTTTTTAACTATTTCGAGAGTTGGTGTCAGGACGAGAACCGTCACGGCGATATTTTTAAAGCGCTGATCCGCGCCAATCCGAAACTGTGGAATAACTGGAAATCGAGATTGTGGAGTCGCTTTTTCCTCCTCTCCGTTTTCGCGACCCATAGCCTAACCGTTCGCGAGCGCGCCGACTTTTACGACGCGTTAGGACTGGACGCGCGAGAGTTCGATGCGGAGGTAATCCGGCAGACGAACGATACTTCCGCGCGCGCTTTCCCGACGATTTTAAATGTTGACCATCCCGAGTTTTTCCCCCGTCTGGAACGCTGTTCGGAACGCAATTTTCAGATGAAAGCGATCGACGAGTCCAACGCTCCGAAGTGGCTGAAGAAGTTACGGAAACTCCCGTTACAGTTGGGGATTGTCGGGGATCTACTGAAGTTGTATTTGATTCCTGCGATCGATGCGGAAGCCACCCGCGAAACGGTTCGATAATCGATTCCCTAGGCTTGAGATCCGTTGCTTCTAGGAAGTGGCGGATTTTCTCTATAATGGGGTCATCGATAGGGGCGATCGAACTCAAACGATAAGCGAGGCGATGAACATGAATATTCAGGTACAAATTGATGAAGCGTTACTGCGAGAAGCGTTAGATCTAGGGAAACAGGAAGATCCGAAAATTTTAATCGAGGAAGCGTTACGAGAATATATTCAACGTCGAGAGCGATCGAACATCCTAGAACTGTTCGGATCGATCGACTATGACGAGAGTTATGACTATAAAGAACAACGAAAACTATCCTGATGATTATTGTCGATACCTCTGTATGGTCTCTGGCGTTACGGCGATCGAAAACCGTTGACAAAAGCTCTGAAGTGTTATTGTTGCAGGATTTGATTTTACAGGGAAGAACTGTTTTACTCGGGGTTGTTCGCCAAGAAATCCTATCCATTGAATCGTGTCGATCGCGCGATCGAACCGTTAACCCCCGGCCGGAAAAATCCAGAGGTTAACGATCGATCGATCGCTACTCGTCCGATTCTTCCCCATCAACCCGTAACAGATCGGTCGCTTTACCGCCGAGTAACCCGACGATCGCGCCGACTCCGATTTGCCACGTTGCCATCGCGTTCTCGAAGATGCGGTTTTGTTGGGGGGAAAGATCGGGATGAGAGGCCATCCAGCAGGATACGCCCCCGGAGAGTAGCGTCAGAGATAGAACCGTGAAAAAAACCTGTTGGAATGCGGGTATCGTTTTGTTTTTGTTCATTGGCTTATTGTCAATTGGAATCAACACCCTTAGTTTGGGCGTGATCGCAATCTTCCCGATGACGGTTAGACTTCCGGCATTAGCTAGGATAGGGCTAGGTATGACTTTGGCCTGAGTTTGGCATGACTTTCTCCCAATTGGTAGAATAAGCTCATCTTTAACGGTTGGGATATGGGGACAAGATCGCTGAAAGCTTCTCAAAAAGGGATCGATCGAGCGTTAATCGCTCTGGCAGAGTATTCACTAAGCCAAAACGCCCTAGCGGAAGATTTGGGTCTTTCTAGGCAGACGGTTAACAAGTTCTTTAAGGGAAAACCGATCGAACGTGAGAATTTCGCGCTGATCTGCGATCGCTTGGGATTGGATTTAGAAAGTACAGTGGCGATCGCTGAAGTTCGGACGGAGACGAACGAAGACATTAAGACTTCAGAGCTTGATGAACTGGTGCGGGATGTGCGGGAGAAGGTACGCGCCGACATTCAGAAACGATGTGGCGAGATGCGCGTGTTGGATATGACCCGACCGATCGATCTCGGCACTATCTATACAGATGTCAATATCTTGCAGGATATTAGCGGACGGCGAAGGCTAGATCTCGAAGAACTGTTGAAGAATTGTAGTGTGGAGGAGTTCGATCGCCTCGGTTTCGCCCACACCAAGCGTGAACGTCGATCGGGGCTAGAAGTTGTCGAAGAATTCGATAAATTGATGCTACTGGGAAAACCGGGTGCGGGAAAAACCACTTTTCTCAAGCGATTGGCGACGTTATGCAACGCGGGGAAATTTCAGCCACATCGAGTTCCGATTTTTATCTCCCTGAAGGAATTCAGCGATAGTTCGGAAAAGCCTGAATTACTGCCCTATATTGATCGATGGTTTCGGCATCTGGAGATTCGACAACCGGATACGGCAGAACAGATCTTAAAGCGAGGACGGGGCTTTCTGCTGTTGGATGGACTCGATGAAGTTCGCGAGAGTAATAGCGAATGGATATTAGGAGAGATTCGGCATTTTTCCGAGCGATTCCCCGATAACGGATTCCCCGATAACGCGTTCGTGATGTCCTGCCGGATCGCGGCGAAAGAGTTTATTTTCCAATCGTTCACGGAAGTTGAAGTCGCTGATTTTACCGGCGAGCAGATCGAGGAGTTCGCCACGCGTTGGTTCGAGGCGAAACAATTACCGGACAAACCGCCGGAATTTTTGGAACAACTGGAGAAATATCCACGCATCAAGGAACTGGCGACGAATCCGCTTTTACTAACTTTGTTGTGTCTGATTTTTGAAGACCGAACCGACTTTCCCGCTAACCGCTCCGAACTCTACAAAGAAGGGTTAGATGTTCTGCTGAAAAAATGGGATGGCAAACGCGGCATCAAACGAGAAGAAGTCTATCGGGAACTCTCGCTGAAACGCAAGGAAGATATGCTGAGTCAGCTTGCCTATACCACCTTTGAATCGGGTAACTATTTTTTCAAACAAAAGGAAGCGGAGCGCTTAATCGAATCCTATATCCAGAATCTCCCCGGCGCGCGAACCGACCTGGAAGCCCTACGGCTCGACAGTGAAGCGGTTCTAAAATCAATTGAAGCGCAACACGGATTACTGGTAGAACGGGCGCGGGGAATCTACTCGTTCAGCCATTTAACTTTTCACGAATACTTTACCGCTCGTTATATCGAGCAAGACGATGAATTATATCTGATTTTGATTTCTCATCTAACCGAGAATCGATGGCGAGAAGTCATTTTATTAACGGTGGGAATGGTCAGAAACGCTGATTCTCTGCTGTTAATGATGAAAACTCGTATCGATGGAATGCTTGCGAACGATGAAAAACTTCAGAAATTTCTCGTTTGGGTCGATCGAAAAGCTCGATCGGTTAACGCGCCCTATAAAACCGCCGCAATTCGAGAATTCTATTTTTTCCTCGACCGCTCCCTCGACCGCTCCCTCGACCGCTCCCTCTTCCACTCTGACTTCCTCGACCTCTCCCGCATCCTCGACCTCGAACTCTCCCACTCCCACTTCATCTCTCTCTCCCTCTCCCACGTCCTCGACCTCTCCCCTCCCCGCTCCCACGTCCTCGACCTCGACTTCGCCCTTTCCCACTCTCTCTCCTGTTTCCTCTCCCACGTCCTCGACTTGGACTTGGCACTTGAGCGATCCATTCAGGAACTTAGGGATATGCTTCCAGATTCAAAAGATTGGGATCATTTCAAGCAATGGTGGCAAAGCAATGGTTCAACTTGGACAGAAAAACTGAGAGCCGCAATGATCGCACATCGTGACATCGGACATGATTGGCAATTTAGCGAAACTCAAAAGGAACTACTTCAGCAATATTACGATGCTAATGAACTGCTATTTGAATGCCTCAATAGCGATTGTTATGTCAATCGTTCTGTTCGGGAAGAAATTGAGGCCAGCTTGTTACTGCCGATGTCGGAAATACAAAAACAATTCCCGAATCAAGGCAACTTTCCGTCGTCTTCCCCGGAGTGATGGGGTGTTTTCCTCGCGACGGGTGGGTTACACTGACCTTGGAATTCGGTGAGGGGTTTCGCTCGATCGAGGTAAGCTGATTAATAAATAGAGGTTAAATCATGGAAAACTTAACGCGAGAACAAGCCTTCGCCGCGATGGTCGCCTTTTTAGAGGATTATTATCAAAGAACACAAGCGGATGATATCGGCGCGCTCTTAGGTAGTTTACAACTTTTAAGCGATGGAAAACCCGCCGATCCCGCGCTCTGGGAAGATTGGTTACTGTCAATTCATAAAATTTCACTGGAAGAAACGTTTCGATCGTTATAAAATCTATTCTAGATAATGAATCGCTAACCAGATGCA
Organism: Pannus brasiliensis CCIBt3594; assembly: GCF_036688125.1. Lineage (NCBI taxonomy): Bacteria > Bacillati > Cyanobacteriota > Cyanophyceae > Chroococcales > Microcystaceae > Pannus > Pannus brasiliensis. The sequence goes on from NZ_JBAFSM010000050.1 coordinate 11,398, forward strand.
GGGAGGATCGGCACTGGTGAACTCTACGCGGTGTTTTTGGTGCGGGGGAATGAGGAGATAATCGCCCGCTTTTAAGTGAACTTTTTCCCCGTCCTCGTAGGCGATTTCCGCGGTTCCCTGTAGGAGAATCACCCACTCCGATCGATCCTGATCGTACCATTCACCGATCGGGGTGGTTTGTCCGGTCGAAATAATTCTCTCCACGCGCATCGATCGAGACTCGATCAACGTTTCAAAAAGTTCCTCGTTCGGGAGGGGAAACGGTAACTCGAAAATCGAGGGGAGCATTTTAATTATCCTCGCGATCGATCGAGGGTTGTTGGAGAACGCCGGGGATTCGATCGATCATTCGATCGACAATACTTTCCGGACTGTCGGACGCGTCGATCGCTATTCTTAAATCCGCCTCCGAATAGAGCGATCGTCTCTGTTCCAATAATACCGTTAACTTATTCTCTAAATCCGTTTCCCGTAACAGGGGACGGGAACTATCCCCCTGTAATCGTTGTACCAGAACCTCGATCGGAGCGTCCAGCCAGATCATCAAACCGTGTCGCAGATAACTCCAGTTCTCCCGTTTTAACACTATCCCGCCGCCGGTCGCGATCACGCTTTTCGTCAGCGAGGACACTTCCGCTAAAATTCGCGTCTCGATCTCCCGAAACGTTTCCTCTCCCGAATTCTGGAAAATTTCGGCGATGGTTTCTCCCGCGACCCCCTCGATCAATACATCTGTATCGAAGAAGCGATATCCGATGTGACGGGCTAAAATCTGTCCCGCGGTCGTTTTGCCGCTACCCATCATCCCCACTAAAAAAATACTTAATCCCCGTAAGCGATCGGGATCGATCCGATGATTCATGGTCAAAATAACCTTCAAATGTGTTTTTCCTTACCAAATCCGTGATTTTTCGATAAGCGTTTCCGGGAAAGAGCGTTGAATTCGTTTAGAAATTCTTGTAAAAACTCCTAACCCGTGTTTGCCTCGTGTCAGAATCGGAGTAACCATGATACCATCTTGGTAATTTATGGCTAAGATAAGCTTGGTTTTATAAACCGGGCGTGGTGAGGAGTGCGTACAAGGAGTTATAGGATTCATGTCCGAAAAACAATTCAGCTTTTCCAATCATAGAAATCAGCCCAGGCCGATACGGGTAGGAGTGATCGGGGTCGGCAATATGGGCCAACACCATAGTCGCATCCTCAGTTTATTAAAAGACGTGGAATTCGTCGGGGTCTCCGATCTGAACGTGGAAAAAGGTCTAGATACCGCCAGCAAGTACCGCGTTCGTTTTTTTGAACATTATACCGATCTCTTACCCCACGTTGACGCGGTTTGTATCGCGGTTCCCACCCGACTGCACCATAAGGTCGGTATGGACTGCCTACAAGCCGGGGTACACGCGCTGATCGAGAAACCGATCGCCGCCAGCATTACCGAAGCGGAATCCCTCGTCAACGCCGCCGCCGAAAACGATTGTATCCTACAGGTCGGGCATATCGAGCGTTTTAACCCGGCTTTCCAAGAATTGTCCAAAGTTCTCAAAACCGAGGAGATTCTGGCGATCGAGGCTCACCGGATGAGTCCCTATTCCCAGCGCGCGAACGATGTCTCGGTCGTCCTCGATCTGATGATCCACGATATCGACCTGATCCTGGAATTGGTCGCCGCGCCGGTGGTGAAATTAACCGCCAGCGGTAGCCGCGCCTCTACCGATTCCGGCTATCTCGATTACGTGACCGCGACTCTCGGTTTCAGTAACGGGGTGGTGGCGAATCTAACCGCGAGTAAAGTCACCCACCGCAAGATCCGCCGGTTAGCGGCGCATTGCAAGAACTCGCTCACGGAAGCGGATTTTCTCAATAACGAGATCCTGATCCACCGGCAAACGACGGCGAATTACAGCACCGATTACGGTCAAGTCCTCTACCGTCAGGATGGTTTGATCGAGAAGGTCTACACCAGCAATATCGAGCCGTTACACGCGGAATTAGAGCATTTCGTTCACTGCGTCCGCGGTGGCGATCAGCCTTCCGTGGGAGGCGAACAGGCGTTAAAAGCGCTCCGATTGGCCAGTTTAATCGAACAGATCGCCCTCGACGGTCGCGTCTGGCAACAATCGGACTGGAACTATCAATATCTCAACGCGCCGTTACTGAGCGTGTAGGGTTCGATCGCTTAGAGTTCGATCGATCTTTCCCCTAATCTTCCTCGGGAGGGTTAGGGGAAAAAAATCGGGATAAATGATCGATTTGAGTTCTTCAACCGTTAGATCTGTAAATTGCATGATGGTAACGGATAAAAAAGCATCAAATACTTCTATCATGGCACGAACCTCGATCGCTCTCCCGACACCTCACCCCACCGAGCGCGGGCGAACATTCCGGGCGTGGACGTGGCGCGCGCGATGCTATGATTCCAGAGGAAAAATCGACGTGTCGCCAGTTTCGCGTGAATAGCCCCACCCTATTACAACAGGTTAGAGTCCTAGATCCCTCCTCCGGAATCGATCGCCTCGCGGATGTCCGGATCGAGGAGGGAATTATCCGGGCGATCGAGTCGAATATTACCGACTATCCCGAAAATACCGACGTTATCCCCGCGAAAGGCTATATTTTCGCGCCCGGATTGGTGGATCTCTACAGTCACTCTGGCGAACCCGGCCACGAGGAACGGGAAACCCTAGCCAGTCTTGTAAACTCGGCGACCGCGGGAGGTTTCACCCGCGTCGCGATTCTCCCCGATACCGTCCCACCGATCGACAATCCCGCCGCAATTACCACATTACAACAAAAAAGTCAAGAGCTTTCTTCCCCGAATTCGGCGCGTTTACAGTTTTGGGCGACTCTCACCCACGCGCGCGAGGGGCAGAAGATGGCGGAATCGGGCGATCTTTTGGAATCGGCGTTCGGGTTTACCGATAGTCGGGCGATCGAGAATTCCGGACTGATCCGGCGATTGTTGGAGTATTTACAGCCTTTCGGGAAATCGATCGCCCTTTTCCCGGTGAACACGCAATTACGAGGTAACGGGGTCATGCGCGAGGGCGACGCGTCGATCCGTTTCGGTTTGCCCGGCGATCCCGCGCTGTCGGAAACGATCGCCCTCGCGACGTTGTTAGAATTGGTCGCGGAAGTGGGAACCCCCGTTCATCTGATGCGAATTTCCACCCGTCGGGGAGTGGAGTTAATCCGGGACGCGAAACGGCGCGGATTGCCCGTAACCGCCAGCGTCACTTGGTTGCATCTGTTAGTAAATACCGAGGCGATCGCTACCTACGATTCCAGTTTACGCCTCGATCCGCCGCTCGGAAACGAGAGCGATCGAACCGCGTTAGTCGAGGCGGTTCGCGAGGGAATTATCGACGCGATCGCCATCGATCACCGTCCCTACACCTACGAGGAAAAAACCGTCGCCTTCGCGGAAGCCCCTCCCGGAGCGATCGGTCTAGAATTAGCCTTACCCCTACTGTGGGAAAAACTGGTCAAACCGGGAGAATTATCGCCTCTAGAACTCTGGAAAGCGCTAAGTTTAAATCCCTGTCTCTGTACCGGACAGAAACCGCCGGAAATCGCCGTCGGACAACCGGCCGAAGCCATCCTCTTCGATCCGAACGCGATCTGGACGGTAACGGGAGACAGTTTACAATCCCTCTCGCGCAATACCTTCTGGTTAGAACGGGAATTATCGGGAAGGGTGATTCAATTGTGGAATTATAGCGGGAGTTAGGAGTCAGGAGTCAGGAGCCAGGAGTCAAACGACCGTATAGAAGCGCTGTAAAAATCAAAATCGTACCTTATTGAATTAAATCAGGAATTCAGTAGGATCGAGCGGGATCGTACCGAGATTTCAGAGCCTGTATTCTTTCTCCCTCCTCCCGCCTCCTACCTCCTGCCTCCCCTTACTGCCTCCTAAATCATCACCGTCTCTCCCTGTTGGTGTTCGACGAAATGCTGGACGCGATAGCGGTAATCTTTCAGGGTTCGATCGACCCATTCGCGTTCCTCGCTGTTCGCGTAGATATGGACGAGGGGTTCCCCGGCATCCGGTAGGATCAACACCCAATCATCGTTGAGCGGGTTAATAATTTTCACCCCGTCGATCAGTTCCAGATGGTCGGTCGAGTGCGTTTCCACCAGATAGCGCATCAAAGAACCCTTGACTTTCCACGGACAACGGACGACCGCGCTCTTATGGTACACCCGCGGCAGTTCGGTTCGGATGCCGGCGAGCGATCGCTCTTGAATCGTCAGCATTTCCAGCAACTTGGCGATACTGAACATCGCGTCGAAACCGGGGTGTAATTGCGGGAAAATAAAGCCGGTATGACCGCTCCCGCCTAAAACCACGTTCGGATGCGTCTGACAGACTTCCATCAAAGCCGTGGGACTGGCTTTCGTCCGGATGACCCGGCCATCGTGCCGACGGGCGATCTGTTCCACCGCGCTGGACGCGTGAACCGGAACCACCACCGTTCCGCGCGGGTGAGCGGTTAGGATCGTATTCACCATCAGAGCGGTTAACTGTTCCCCGCGGATCGAGATGCCGCTTTCATCGACGAGGACGAACTGTTCGCCGTTCGCGGCCACCTGCGCGCCGAGATTCGCTTTCAACGCCTCGACAACGTGACCGAGTTGATGGATGAGGATTTCCCGTTCCTGCGTCGAGAGGGCGGTCTGGCGTAGGCTGGCGTTGAGAACCACCGCGTCACAACCGAATTTGGAGAGTAATTCCGGTAAAATCGCCCCGGAAACCCCGTAAACGTAATCGATAACGATTTTCGAGCCACTACTGCGGATCGCCTCGATGTTTAATTGCGTCTCGAAGGTTCTCCGGTAGTTATCGAGGGCATCCGCGGGATAGGCCATACTACCGATGTCCTGTAGGCTCACCCGACGGATATCCTCTTTGAAATACGCGCCCTCGATTTTCTTTTCCCGCGATTTCGAGATATTAATGCCCTTTTCGTCGATAAATTCGATTAATAAAGAATCCGGTCGATCGGGATGGATGCGGACGTGAATTCCCCCCGCGACTTTCAGTTTCGCCACCAGAGTCCGGGAGATCGGTAAGGCCATCGCCTGAAGGTTCTGAATATGGATACCGACGGACATCAACCCCGCGATCAGCGATCGACTGACCATCCGCGACACGCTACGCTGATCGCGCGAGACGATCACCGTCATTCCGGGTTTCAAGGTCGAACCGTAAGCCGCTCCCAGTTTTACGGCGAATTCGGGCGTGATATCGATATTGGCTAACCCCGATACGCCCCGTTGACCGAAAAGGTTCCGATGGGCGGTATTCCCCCAAATTAGATTAATATTTAAAATCGCGCCCGACTCGATCTGTTTACTCGGCCAGATTCTCACCCCGGAATTAATCTGCGCTTCCTCGCCGACGACCGACAATTGACCGATGACCGCGCCTTCTAATACGTGCGCGCGTCGATCGATCCTCGTCCCGCGGGCGATCGTGCAGGCCGATAGATGGGCTTCCTCGCCTATCACCACGCCATTCCAGAGGATCGGCCGCTTGAGATCAGCGCCCACACCGATGGTAACATTATCGCCGATCACGCTTCCCCCCTCGATCAGCGCGTTCGCGCCGACGCGACAGTGATTGCCGATAATCGCGGGGGCCTCCACGCGAGCGGTCGGGTCGATATAGGTGTTCGTTCCCACCCAAACCCCCGGCGATCGCTCCCGGTAGGGAAACTCCAGGTTTACCTTCCCGCTGAGGGCATCGTATTGGGCTTCCCGGTAGGCTTCCAGGTGTCCCACGTCGCACCAGTAACCGTCGGCCACGTAGCCGTACATCGGTTCGCCCCTCTGGAGGAGAAGCGGGAAGAGATCTTTAGAAAAATCGCTCTCTTCTTTGTTGGGGAGATAATCGAGAACTTCCGGTTCGAGGATATAGGTGCCGGTGTTGACGGTATCGGAAAAAATCTCGCTGGTGGAGGGTTTTTCGAGAAAACGGAGAATTCTGCCCTCCGCGTCGGTAATGACGACCCCGAACTCGATCGGGTTGGGAACGCGGGTTAAAATTAGCGTGGCTTTCGATCCCTTACGCTTGTGGAAGTCGATCGCCGCTTTCAGGTCGAAATCGGTGATACTATCGCCACTGATGACCAGGAAGGTCTCATCGAGCCATTCGGAGATATTTTTCACGCATCCCGCGGTTCCCAGGGGTTGATCCTCCTCGACGGAGTAGGTTAGTTTCACCCCGAAGTCGCTCCCGTCCTGGAAATAATCGCGCAGGACATCGGGGAGATAGTGCAGGGTAACGATGATCTCGGTGATGTCGTGCCGTCGCAGGAGATTGATGATGTGTTCGGCGATCGGACGATTTAAAATCGGCACCATCGGTTTGGGAAGATCGCAAGTGAGAGGCCGTAAGCGCGTCCCCGACCCTCCCGCCATTAAAACCGCTCGCATTTGCATGATTCCTCCCGTATCTCGCCGATTTTAAAGTGTTTAATTTTTCAAAAAACGCTTGTCAACACCCGTCCCGATCGGAATTCTAACATTCCCCACCCGGAAAGCTGATAATTTTCGGGCGCGCGGGCGAAGGCGCGGGAATTCGCGATCGCTCCCGGCGGGCGAGCGATTACAATAGGGATCGATCGTTCTCGCATGGATTCGGTACAGCACGATGGAACTCGTTACCTTACTTCTGTTGGTGGTTTACGGTGGCGGCGGCTGGAAATTCTGGTCGGGTTACAAACGCACCAATTTCGAGTCCGGTCTATCGCGTCGCGTGACGTTAACCGTTCTCTGGCCGCTTCTTTTCGCGACCAATCCCAGTTATCGCAAGAATTTTCAAAAAGCGCTGAAAGGAAAATGATCGATCGGCCGGGGGCGCGCGAACCGGTAAAGGGGAAAGGTCGGGGGATAAGGCCTCTCCCTTTTCCCCCGACCGTATCCCCGCTAACACGTTCGGAAAATCGGTAGGATTGAAAGGCCGGACCGCCGATCGATCGCCCCGTCTCCTCCCTATCGTGATCATTAGAATTCCCAATCTTTCCGAACCTCCCCGGTCGGTCGATCGGGTTGGTTTTTCCCTAGGAAACGTGCGATTATAGGCGTAACGAGACACGCTAGAACAATTTGGAACGAGCATGGCACTATTGACGACGGGGAAACCCTTTATCCGTGACCTCGAACGGTTTGGCACGCTGGGAGTCTACGCGCCCCTAGAAGGCGGTTTCGAGGGACGCTATCTGAGACGTTTACGGGCGACCGGTTATACCGCCCTGAACCTGACCGCGAGGGGATTGGGCGACTTGAGCGCCTATCTGACGGGGATTCACGGGGTTCGTCCCCCCCACCTGGGCAAGAAAAACATCGCTCAGGAAGGCGCGGTCGGCCCGGTGTATTTCGTCCCCCCCATCGCCACCTATCAACTACAGAACCTCCCCCCGAACTCGAAAGGCTTAGTCATCTGGCTGATCGAGGGTTTCGTTCTGTCTTCCGCCGAAAGACAGTATCTTATCGACCTCAGCAAGCAGGAACCCCGACTCAAGTTCGTGGTCGAGTTGGGAGGTGAGCGATATTTCCGTTGGGAGGCTCTACAGGAATCCCTCGTCGCGGCGTAAAAGGTAAGTAAAAGTTAAAAAGTTTTTGTCACCGTGTATGGCTAGGGTGGGCGAAGTCCCACCTTATTTTTTGAGGATAGCTATAGAATAAAAACATCGATAGATCGCTGAAATTCTCTATCAAGAGACCGCTCTCGAAAATTTAGAAAGTTTAGCGGATATTGAACAAACGATCTGACAACAGACTCTAAATTACATCGAACCGAAGTTAGGGTTTTTTTCTCGAAAAAACAACGGGAACAACAGCTAGAAGGGTGAGAATTTTAACAAGTATCATCGGGAAACTACCGCTCGCCGAAAAACAAGCGGAGTATTTTCAAGTTACCGCCCATCAAAAAATTAGTCCAGCTTTAGCGGAATGTTGTTTGAGATCTCGCGCGGCAATTTCTTATCAGAACGCTGAAAAGAATTTGCCAAAATATACGGACATAAGAGTTTTCGATAAAACGCTACAAAGAATCGTCTATCGACATCAGTTTTCCACGGAATTATTCTGAATGCCGATCACGCGCCCTTGTAATTTTTCACCCGTTGGCCGTCGGCGACCCCGATCGCTTTCGCCATCCACGGGGGGGGAGAGGTTTGAATCACTTTTTGCAGATCTTTTAAAATTTCCCGCGCCTGCCCGCCCTCGTCTTTTTTCATCGGATAGACCCCGCCTTTAATCACTTTCGCCGCGGCCGGCCCGCCGATCGAGACGACAAAAATCGCCTGACAATCCTCGATCAAACCGACGCGATAGGCGTTTCTGTCTTCCTGAAGATCGGCTTCGAGAGCGGAACGAACATCCACTAATTTTAAATCGATCGCCGAGAGTTGATAGATCAAATAACGCAGACAGGAACCGAAATGACCGTCCAGTTTTTCCCCGCTATTCGAGGCGATCGCCACGCGGATCGAGCCGGGCATTTCTCCCTCGGTATAGGGTTCGATCGTCGGGATCGCCGAACCGGGTTCATCGTCGAGCTCTCCCCAGAGAATCCGTACCGCTTCTTTCAAACAGGCGATATCGTCCGCGTCCGCGTCTTCCCCGTCCTCTTCCCCGTCCAGTTCGTAGGTTTGTCCGAAGGCGGTTTTTAAATTGGTAACGGTGATTTTATTGAGGGTGGTTTCATTGATTTCGTCGCCGAGATGGTTGTGTAATGCCCCGATGAGATCGGCGATCGAGGTATTGGGTAACGCTCTCGCGGCGAGGGCGATGCGCAAGGCGGTTTCATTGGAGAGAGTGGAAGTGGTCACGCGTTTTTCTCCTGGGCGATCGACTGGTTTTCGGGGGAGATCGGGATAAAGTTATCTCTATCTCTAGCAAGTTCCCCCCGCTCACTTCCGTATGTTTCGCTACGGAGAAAAGATTCGTCGCCAACGCTTAATATTACTTGATGTAAGTTAATCTCTCTTCGCCAGATTAGAAAAGCAAAAAATTAGGATTTCCCGAGAGAAATTCCCTAGTTATCCCGTTTTACCGTACCTTCTCGCTCGGAAACCGATGGAGAGATCGGGAATCGATTTTTACCGTTTCATTTTTCTATCTTTCAAGAATTTCGGAACTCGATCTCGAACGGGTGATAAATTTTAAGAAAGGCTAAAATCGAGCGATAGAAGGCATTGTTTATGGTATATCAGGACAGAGTTCGGAAAATAGCGAGGAAAACTATCCATGTCAGGGAAACAAATCTTAATGCTCGTGGGTGATTTTGTCGAGGATTACGAGGTCATGGTTCCGTTTCAAGCCCTACAGATGGTCGGACATACCGTTCATGCCGTCTGCCCGCGCAAACAAGCCGGGGACAAAGTGCGTACCGCCGTCCACGATTTCGAGGGCGATCAGACCTATAGCGAGAAACCGGGACATAATTTCACCTTAAACGCCACTTTCGGCGAAATTATTCCCGAAAGCTATGACGCGCTCGTGATCCCCGGTGGCCGCGCCCCCGAATACCTCCGTCTCGATCCCCGAGTTATCGAGATCGTCCAACACTTCGCGAGAGCGAATAAACCGATCGCCGCCATCTGTCACGGCGCGCAACTGCTCGCGGCCGCGAACGTCCTCGCCGGGAAACGCTGTTCCGCCTATCCCGCCTGTAGCCCGGAGGTGAACGCGTCGGGAGGGATTTACGCCGATATCCCGGTGGACGCGGCGGTAGTAGACGGGAATCTCGTCACCGCACCCGCGTGGCCCGCCCATCCTAGCTGGCTCGCGGAATTTCTCAAAGTATTAGGCACGAGAATCGAGCATCTGGAACTGGTGAGAGGATAATCGCGATTTTTTCCGGTAACGGCGCGGCTTCGAGAATGGGTTCGGGTCGCGCTGTTATCATACAAACAGACGATTTAGCCTCTAGACTCGCTAATATGCCTAGCTATCCCGATATTTCCAGCCAAGCGTTCAAACATCCCCTCGATCGCCAGGCCGAAAGCGCGTTGCGATCGGTTCCGGGTTTCGATCTCCTCGCAAAAAGTTTTTCCGAGTATCTATACGAGCGCCCGCAACAGATTTTACTACTGGGCAACGATATCAAGGTCGGCCCGCGTCAATATTCCACCCTGTACGGCATCTATCGCGAGTGTTTACGCGATCTCGATGTTTCTCCCGAACCGAGTCTCTACATTAGTCAGAACCCGCTCGTGAACGCCTATTCCCTCGGTTCCGAACAGCCGTATATCGTGTTTAATACCGCCCTTTTAGACCTACTCGACGAAGAGGAAATTCGGGTGATTCTCGCCCACGAATTAGGTCATATTAAGTGCGATCATAGTATCTTGATCCAGATGTCTTTCTGGGTAATGGGAGCGGCGAATCTGATCGGGGATCTGACGTTAGGCTTGGGAAAAGCGATCACCACCGGGTTGGTTTACGCCTTTTACGAGTGGCGACGGAAAGCGGAATTATCGGCCGATCGAGCGGCGTTACTCGTCACCGATAATTTAACCCTCGTCCTGCGAACGCTGATGAAATGCGCGGGCGGAAGTCAGAAATATCTCCACGAATGTAATCTCGATGAATTCATCCGTCAATCGGAAACATACCAACAATTAGATCGGGATAATTTAAATCAAATTTATAAGTTTCTGATTTATAATGGAGGGAACGGCTCGTTTTTAACCCATCCTTTCTCGGTGGAAAGAGTGCGATTTATACAGGAATGGTTTTCCTCGGACGAGTATCGCGGAATCCGTCAGGGAAATTATCCGAAAAAAGGAACGGCACAAGCGATCGAGGTTCCCACCGATGAAACTGAAGCCGAGCGATTACGACGGCAGATCGAGGAATTGCAAGCGGAGATCGATCGGGTGAGATCCCGAAGAGATTCGGAATGATTAACGGTTTTCAAAATTTATTCATTTTCTAAATCAGATTTCAGATCGTTTTCTCCGTTATCAAAGTCAACCCAATCTTTCCAGTCGGGATCTTCTCGATAACAGCTTTGCAGTGCTTCCGCTTGTTCGGCTAGAATTCGGCGACGTTCCTCGATCGGCAGTTGTAGAAAAGCCTGTCGATCGAGCCGATTTCCTTCGGGAACGGTCGCGGTTAAATAATGAGTCTTTTTCATACATTTCAACGGTTATAGATCGTTAATCACTCTCGATCGCTGTCCTTTTCCCCCACCTTCCACTCCGCGGGAGCTTCCGCCACTCTCGGCAATTTACGCGGGCGTTTTTCCGGGGAAGGTAATAATTCTAACTGACGGGGCGGGGTTTGATATCCGGTTTTCTTCTTATCTTCTCCCCGTCTACGTTCCGAGGTTTTTTCCTCCGTCGTGTCCTCCGCGATCACCTCGTAGAGAATCGCCAGTTTATTCGCCCTTTCCCCCTTCCGTAAAACCCTTCCCAATCGTTGAATATACTCGCGCGCGGAACCCGTCCCCGAGAGAATAATCGCGATCCTCGCTTCCGGCACATCCACCCCCTCGTTCAGTACGTGGGAAGTGACGAGGGTTTTATATTCGCCTTCCCGAAATCGCGTGAGAATCTCGTGACGTTCTTTCACCGGAGTTTGATGGGTGATGGCGGGAATTAAAAACTCTCGCGAGACGCGATAAACCGTGGCGTTATCGTTGGTAAAAATTAAAATCGGTTCGGGATAATGCTCGCAGATTAATTCCGCTAAAACCCGCAATTTTCCCTCGGTTCCCGAAGAGATTTCTTTTGCCTCCCGATGGGCTAACATGGCGCGTCGTCCCCCGGCACTTCTCGCGCTCACCATGACGAAATTCTGCCAACCGTTTAAACCGCCTAAATTTAAATTATTTTCCCGTAAAAAACGGTTGCGGAGATCGATCGCCTCCTGATATCTTTCCCGTTCCCGTTCCGACAATTTCACTTTTATCCGGACGATCTCGTGTTCCGCGAGCGCTTTTCCAGAGAGATCTTCGGGACGTTTGCGATAGATTACCGGGCCGATCAATCGATCGAGATCCTCGTGGCTTCCGTCCGCTCGATCGGGAGTCGCGGTGAGTCCGAGACGGTAGGGAGCGATCGAATCCTCGGCCACTTTCCGGAAAAAATCCGCCGGCAGATGGTGACATTCATCGAAAATCAACAGCGCGTAACGATTCCCGATGCTTTCCGAGTGAATCGCGGCACTATTGTAGGTAGCGATTAAAATCGGGCTATTATCGCGCGAGCCACCCCCGAGTAAGCCGATTTCTAGATCGGGAAAAGCGGCCAACATCTGCGCGTACCACTGGTGTAGGAGATCGATCGTCGGCACGACAATTAAGGTAGTCCGCGGGGTGGCTTGCATTGCCAGTTGAGCCAGATAGGTTTTCCCCGACGCGGTGGGTAAAACGACAACCCCCCGTCGTCCCGACTTTTTCCACTCTAGAAGCGCCTCGGTTTGGTGCGGGTAGGGTTGGCGATCGAAACTGGCGGTTAATTCGATCGGGCTGAACGCTTTCGCCTCGTCGGTGAATTCCTGCTTTTCTTCCTGGAGCGTTTCCACGAGAGAACGATAATCGATGCCGAGAACGCGGTATTTCTCGATACGATCGTCCCATGTAGCGAAATCGAGCCACTTTTTTCCCTTCGGTGGCGGGTGAAGGGTTAATGTCCCTCGATCGTATTTCAGGACGGGTAAACGCATAAGATCTATCGCGGCAATCCTAATTTCTCGTTGGCATAAGAGGCAGATGGTAGGGTGAGGAGCGCGAAGCGTAACCCACCGATAAACATAAAGCGAGAGAGGGGGCAGAAGAATCGGAGCGAGAGGAAAGATGTAACGATTAAGAATCCTCTTTTCCCATTCCCCTTTCCCGAAAAACTCCTCCATCTCCCCGGTCTCTAATCCTGTTGGTGGGAGAATTGATAGGCACCGGCGATCGAGAGACCGATCGCCACCAGCGCGAGAATCGGGATCGCGAACCAGGGAAATTGACCGACATCGTAGGCCGCCGCGCGTAAGCCAAGACTAGCGTAGGTGAGCGGTAAAGCGTAAACGATAATTTTCAGGGCGAAAGGTAGGGTTTTCGGGTCGAAAAAGGTCGCGCCGAGGAAAGACATCGGAACGATCAGGAAATTGTTATACAGTCCCACGCTCTCGATCGATTTTACCCGCAGACCGACCAGCGCCCCCAACCCCGCGAACACGGCACAGTTAAGGATCAGGATCAGTAAAAAGAGAGGATTGAGAAAACTGGCGAATTTCCCGGTAAAGAGAATCGCCACGAGGATTACCGATGCCGAGGTCATCACTCCCCGGAGAATGCCAGCGAGAACCTTTCCGAGAAAGAGCGAGAGAGGGTGGACGGGTAAAAGTAACAATTCTTCAAAGGTTTTGCTAAATAAGCGATCGCCGCAGATCGAAAAGGTGGTTCCCCCGAAACTGATCGCCATCGAGGAGAGGGCAACCATCCCGGGGAGGATAAATTCGAGATAACTATCCCCCATCGCGGGTTTCATCGAGCGATCGAGCGCGCTTCCCAACCCCAACCCGAAACCGATAATATAGATCAACGGCGATACTAGACCCGTGGCGGCGATCTGGATAACTCTCGCCCGTAAATCCAACCATTCCCCCCAAAATACCGTGATAGTGTCCGTTAAGATCGTTCGCGCGTCCGCTAGTTTCACGAGTTTTACCCGAATCCTTACAAAATTTTAAGATTTACCCTTACTCTCATGGTACGGAACGATCGCCGTCTTTTTCAAGGTCGCGGGATCGATCGACAATTCCCCCGTGATAGAATGACGGGGAAAACGCGACCGAGGTAAAATATGCCGAAATTCGTTGTCTGGGGTAGCTATTGCGAGGATGTTCTAGAAAAACGCGCCCCCTACCGTCAAGCTCACCTAGAGGGATTACAGCAACAAAAAGAGCGGGGAATTTTAATCACGCTCGGCCCGACGGCGGATGTCACCAAGGTTTTCGGGATCTACGAGGCATCGGACGAGGCGACGGTGAGAGGTTTGATCGAGGCCGATCCTTACTGGAAAAACGGGATCTGGACGGAATACGACGTGAAAGAGTGGATTCAAGCGATTTAATGGTTCGATCGGGCGATAATTTTCTCCCGGAAACGGGCTAACCCGCGCGGTCTCGATCGTTTTCTCGCTATCTAACCCGAAATTCGTACATTTGGCCAATAATCCGACGTGACCGGTTCCCCCGCGGAATCTCGCCCCTCTTGTAAGAACGTTTTCAATTTCTCCCGCGCTTCCTCTCTCTGTCGATCGCCCCGCGACAACGCCAGAAAATACTCCTCCACGCTGGCGTAATTTTTCGATCGAACCGGTTCCTGGAGATAAGCTTTCTATCGGGCCGGGAGCGCGAGACTCACATTCCTAATTCACGATTTAGAGATTTACCGACCATGATAGACGCGGGAAAAATCGATCAACCCCTCCCGCACCAACCAGAACCGTAACGCCCCAAGTCCTTAAACAGACATAAAGCCCCCGCGATCTGCCGGTGACAGCGTATACAATAATTGGGGTTTATCGTGAATCACCCCAACAGCCTATGCCTCGCCGTGATGACTTGCAGAAAATTTTAATCCTGGGCGCGGGCCCGATCGTCATCGGACAAGCCTGCGAATTCGACTATTCGGGGACTCAAGCCTGTAAAGCCCTACGAGAAGAAGGCTACGAGGTCGTACTGGTCAATTCTAACCCCGCCTCGATCATGACCGATCCCGAAATGGCCGATCGCACCTATATCGAACCCATCACCCCCGAAATCGTCGAGAAAGTCATCGCGAAAGAACGTCCCGACGCGCTACTTCCCACGATGGGAGGACAAACCGCCCTGAACACCGCCGTCGCTCTCGCCAAAAGCGGCGCGTTAGAACGCTATAACGTGGAATTAATCGGCGCGAAACTGCCCGCTATTGAAAAAGCCGAAGATAGAGAACTTTTTAAAGAAGCGATGAACAAAATCGGCGTTCCCGTTTGCCCGTCGGGAATCGCCAACAATATCGAGGAAGCGAAAGCGATCGCCCACGAGATCGGAAACTATCCCCTGATTATCCGTCCCGCCTTCACCCTCGGGGGAACCGGGGGCGGTATCGCCTATAATCAGGAAGAATTCGAGGAAATGGCGCAATACGGTCTGGATTGTTCACCCACCTCCCAAATTCTCGTCGAGAAATCTTTAATCGGCTGGAAAGAATACGAACTAGAGGTGATGCGCGATCTGGCCGATAACGTGGTCATCATCTGTTCGATCGAGAACTTCGATCCGATGGGGGTTCACACCGGCGACTCGATTACCGTCGCGCCCGCCCAAACCCTCACCGACAAAGAATACCAACGTCTCCGGGACTACTCTAAAGCCATTATCCGCGAGATCGGCGTGGAAACCGGCGGATCGAACATTCAATTTTCCGTCAATCCCGTGAACGGCGACGTGATCGTCATCGAGATGAATCCCCGCGTTTCCCGTTCCTCCGCGCTGGCCTCCAAAGCCACCGGATTCCCCATCGCCAAATTTGCCGCCAAACTCGCGGTCGGTTACACCCTCGACGAGATCCCCAACGATATTACCAAAAAAACCCCGGCCTCCTTTGAACCGACGATCGATTACGTCGTCACCAAGATCCCCCGGTTCGCGTTCGAGAAATTCCCCGGAACCGAACCGATCCTGACAACGCAGATGAAATCCGTCGGCGAGGCGATGGCGATCGGGCGTACTTTCCAGGAATCCTTCCAAAAAGCGCTACGTTCCCTCGAAACCGGACGTTTCGGCTTCGGGTGCGATCGAAAAGATACCGTTCCCTCCCTCTCTCAATTAACCGCCCAACTCCGCAATCCCAACCCCGATCGGGTGTACAGTATCTATCACGCCTTTAAAATGGGCATGACGGCCGAGGAAATCCACGAACTCACCGGTATCGATATCTGGTTCCTCGATAAACTCGCCGATCTCATCGAGACCGAGAAATTTCTCAAGCGAACCGCCCTTCCCAACCTCACCAAAGAGGATTTTCTCGCCGTCAAACAACAGGGATTCAGCGATCGCCAGATCGCCCACGCGACCGGAACCACCGAGGACGAGGTACGCGCGCGCCGTAAAGAATTCGGCGTGATTCCTATCTATAAAATGGTCGATACCTGCGCGGCGGAATTCGAGGCTTTCACCCCCTACTACTATTCCACTTACGAGACCCTCGAATCGGAAGTTCTCCCCTCCGACAAACGCAAGGTCATGATCCTCGGTGGTGGCCCCAACCGCATCGGCCAGGGGATAGAGTTCGATTACTGTTGTTGTCACGCCGCGTTCTCCCTCAGTGACGCGGGTTTCGAGACGATCATGGTTAATTCCAACCCGGAAACCGTCTCCACCGACTACGACACCAGCGATCGACTGTACTTTGAACCCCTCACCAAAGAGGACGTATTAAACATCATCGAGACGGAACAACCGGAAGGAATTATCATCCAGTTCGGCGGACAAACCCCGTTAAAATTAGCCGTTCCCCTGCAAAAATATCTCGAATCCCCCGATTGTCCCGTGAAAACGAAAATCTGGGGAACCTCGCCGGATTCGATCGATGCCGCCGAAGACCGCGAACGCTTTGAAAAAATCCTCCGCGACCTCGATATCCGCCAACCCGCCAACGGTATCGCCCGCAGTTTCCAGGAAGCCCTCGCCGTCGCCAAACGCGTCGGGTATCCGGTGGTCGTCCGTCCCTCCTACGTTCTCGGCGGTCGCGCGATGGAGATCGTCTACTCCGATAGCGAGTTAGAACGATATATGACCTACGCGGTCCAGATAGAACCGGATCACCCGATTCTCATCGATAAATTCCTCGAAAACGCCATCGAAGTAGACGTGGACGCGCTTTCCGACCCCACCGGTCGCGTCGTCATCGGCGGACTCATGGAACACATCGAACAGGCCGGGGTACATTCCGGCGATTCCGCGTGTTCGATCCCCCACACCTCCCTCCCCGAATCGGTTTTGACCAAAATCCGACAGTGGACGGTAGAACTCGCCAAAGCGTTAAAAGTGGTCGGTTTGATGAATATTCAATACGCGGTTCAGGGGGAAACCGTTTATATTCTCGAAGCGAACCCGCGCGCCAGCCGTACCGTTCCCTACGTTTCCAAAGCGACCGGCGTTCCCCTCGCGAAAATCGCCTCCCTCGTCATGTCCGGCAAGACGCTAGAGGACTTGGGAGTTACCACCGAGGCGATTCCCCGTCATATCGCGGTGAAAGAGGCGGTTCTTCCCTTCCAGAAGTTCCCCGGCGCGGATACGCTACTGGGGCCGGAAATGCGATCGACCGGCGAGGTGATGGGTATCGACAGCGATTTCGGCAAAGCCTTCGCCAAAGCGGAGATCGGCGCGGGTGTCCTGCTGGCTACCGAGGGAACGGTGTTTATCTCCATGAGCGATCGCGAGAAAACGTCGATCGTTCCCGTGGTCAAAGATTTACAATCGCTAGGCTTCCGCGTCGTCGCCACCTCCGGAACCCGCAAGGTACTGTTAGAAAACGGCATCGAAAACGTCGATCTCGTGCTAAAAATCCACGAGGGTCGCCCGAATGTCGTCGATTGGATTAAAAACGACCAGATCCAATTCATTATCAATACCCCCAGCGGCGAGGAATCCCAAACCGACGGTCAGAAAATCCGCCGGACGGCGCTGGATTACAAGTTACCGATTATTACGACGATCGCCGGCGCGCGGGCCACGGTGGCGGCTCTACGCTCTCTTCAGTCGGAACCCTTGGAGGTGAAGGCTTTACAGGATTATCTCGTCTAGAATTCTCCGGCGAGGCTCGATCGGGTAGGTTGAATAACCTACCCGTTTTTCTATTGGAAAATTCGGCTCGATCGAAGGGGAAACGGGCGATCGGTTTCGTGAAATATTATGAACTCTAGATATCGCTCTTTCCCGCGTAAAATATAATGATAATTACCCGAATCCAATCACTTTATACGGGATCTCGGGCCGATTCTCGTCATTATTCTAATTACCTAAATCGGGATCTGAGGCGGAATGTGTGAGCCTAACCGCCCCGATCCAAGTTATTAGACAGAAACTGTCAGTCTAATAAATAGTTATACCCCTGAGTATTTTGTGCGGCTTGCTAGATTTTTTATTGGAGTATGAGGAACTGACGCTATGGCATTCCGATTGTCATTTCCTGAACAGAGGCAAAAGCATCTATTTGGAAAATTAAATCAATCCCTTGAGGAGCAAATAGAGTCCTTCTTTGAGTCTCAGTTAAAAGATTTAGGTTTAGCTAAAGACCAAATAGAAACCCAATCTCTAGATGAACTTCAACAAAGCTTAGAGACAGTTAACCAAGCTTTGAAGCACCCCGAATCTTTCGGGACACTGAGGTTTAAAATATCAGCAGAAGTCGGTGCTATAATAACGTCATCTCAATCTGATGCCCATTTTGAACGAGGAATTCTACAACTCCTATTAAGCCGTAAAAAATTGATACTGGAGAGAATCAGAACTTTATCCGCGAATGAGAAAATTGAGTCTATACAAGATCTAATCAATAAAGTAGATGATGAGGAGCTTAAAGTTAAGCTAAATCAAGAAGTCGTAGATTTAAGAAGTGAAGCTCAACGTTTGCGAGAGCAGTCTAAAGAAGTTGATCAAGAGCAGACTCAAGAGGCAATCAAGACGCAAACTGAGTTGGAGCGATTAAAAATAGAACTGTTCGAGAGAAGAACCAAAGTTTGGTTTTCTTTGTTAGAACGCGAATCGGCGGCAACGATAATCGGAGGTATTTTATTACTAATAATTCTAGTGGCTCATGTGACCGCCATTTTTTCTAAGTTTTCAATGCCAGAAATATTAAATAACGCTTTCTTGATAATTCTAGGATACTTTTTTGGGCAATCTACAAATGACACACCAAAGAGAAGAGGTGACACAGATAAAAGTTAACTCAAGTATTTTCAAAAGTCTTTTGGAAAGTGCGATACTGCCCAATATACTCTAAATAAATTTTATCCTCGCTCATAGTAAAACCGCCTCTCGCGCGATCCGTTCCAGGATAGAAGGATGCAATCCTTTCTCGGTCACGATATCGACTTTCCGCCCGAGGAGGTTTTCTAAATCGATTAATAATCCTCCAGGGAACCAAGGAGTTATTTTATCTAGATCGTAATCGACGAGAAAATCGAGGTCACTTTCTGGGGTTTCTTCGCCTCTCGCCACCGAGCCGAAAACTCGCACGTTACTAGCTCCGTGTCGGGTAGCGATCGCCAGAATTTCCGCTCGTTTCTCCGTTAATAAATCTTTGAGTTTCATACAATCGATCCTAGAAACCGTCTTCCTTTCTCTCTAATTTTAGCCGTCTTTCCCACCCGATCAAACCGAAACCCCGCCGCGTTCTACTCCCTTTTCCGTCAAAATTCTCGGGTTCGGTATCGGGAAAGCGATCGAGAAAAGCACTCGCCCCGATCGTCCGTACTAAAATAGGGACAGATCCCGCAACGGAAAAAAGCCATGATCGCCGATCCGAAATCTCTCTATCTCACCCCCTCGGAATATCTGGAGTGGGAAGAACAACAACCCTTAAAATACGGCTATATCGACGGAGAAGTATACGCCATGACCGGCGGAACGATTCCCCATAATATAGTCGCGGTTAATTTAACCACCGCTTTAAAAAATCATCTACGAGGTAGAGGCTGTAAAGTTTTAGCGTCGGACGCGAAAGTGGGTGTCTCCGAAAACGGCCCCTATCACTATCCCGATGTCACCGTTACCCGCGATCCGCGCGATCGAAACGCGATTCGAGCGATCTATCACCCCTGTTTGATCGTCGAGGTTCTATCGCCGAGTACGGAAGGATTCGATCGAGGGGATAAATTCAAACATTACCGCCGGATCGACACGTTGAGAGAATACGTTTTAATCAATAGCGATCGAGTAAACGTCGAGTGTTACCGTCTCAACGAACGGGGAAAATGGGAATTAACGCCTATAGCGCCGAGGAAAACGGGGTATCGCCGGAAGAGATCACGATCGAACTTAAAAGCGTGGATCTCGCTTTACCGTTACCGATGGTTTACGAGGAGGTGGAATTCGATCGAGATGCGGATTCCTAGATGCGACGCTTTTTCCGTCCGTTTTCCCGGGACTAACTAGAAAGTAGAATCTCTAGTTCGGGGGATGATTTTTTCCCCCGGTTTCTAAGGAGAACCGATCGATTTAACGAAAGCCGGACGCTCGCGTAAACGCTGGAGATAGGCCGCGAGGTTCGGATAGGGACTGTAGTCGAGCTTGGCCATAAGAACCGCGTAGGCGAGAATCGAACCGATCGCCACGTCCACCACCGTGAACTCGTCTCCCATGATAAAAGAATGTTCTCCCAGAATCCGATCGATCGGTGCCAGTAAAAGCGGCGTTTCCCGTTCGCGGGTCGCCTCTAAAAATAAACCGTTGCTCAGGGTCGAATTGGCGAATAGAATCCATTGCGTGTAAATCGCCCGGCGATCGAGTTCGGCCGGTAATTGTCCGTGTTTCTCCGCGAGATAGAGAAGGATCGCCCCCGATTCCCAGAGAGAAAGATCGCCATCGACGATCGTGGGAACCTTGCCGAAAGGATTGAGCGCGAGAAATTCCGGTTTTCGATGTTCCCCGTTCGCCATATCTAATAAAACGAACTCGTAGGGAATCGCGAACTCTTCGAGATACCAGCGGACGATCGAGGCACGACTGCGCGCCCCTCCATACAACTTGAGCGTGTTCATGAAATCTAATCGGTCTATAGTGCGTTTCAGAGCGATCGGGAGAATCGGATTAGCGCCCGCTTTTACCGACGCGTCCGCGCGTTCTCCCGCTCTTTTTTTATCTTAGACCTCGGGGGCGCTCCCTTCGGAAAGTAGGAAAAATTTTGCCGAGAGTCGGGTTACGAACTCGATCGCTTCGAGGATTTCCGTCTCGGTATCTAACGGGAAAAGGTTTCTTTTGTTATCGCGCTGTCGGGAATCACAACAACGTTTCTCTGTCTTCTGCCAAAAACGTATCGGTGGATTGAATCGTGAAAACTTCCGTACTATCATCCACGGACAGATCGGACAGCATTGCGAACTCTCGATTTTCGCGAGCGGGAGAAGCCTGTCGATCGCCGTCCGCCGACCCCGAAGATCCCCCGGTACAAAGATGCTGGAGAAAGAAATCCAGAGTGCTTTGTTTGAGCCATCCTTGCTGTACTACTATCTCGCCGAAGCGTAACAACAGTTGTTCCTGCACCGCGAGAACCCGCTCGATCTGTTCGTCGCTTAATAGACCCGCTTCCTTTAGATAATAGCCCAGAGGATGACGACGCTCTTGGGCGAGTAGGCTCGGCCAGCGTTCCGCAAAAAATTCGACGGTTTTTTCGGCGATCCAGCCGCGTAACGCCAGAATCTCGCCAATTTTCAGATCGGTATACCGCCCCTGTTCGTGAAGCGCGATCAGGAGTTGATTTTCCGTAACTAGAGCGGCTCGCTGTAACGTTTCTCCTAACCGACCCTCGTTCGGGTTGAAGATATAAGGTTCCGACATATAAATCGTGGGCGTTTTTTTCGTTTTCGCTACTAACTGGGTCATAAGAATCGGTTTCCCCTCCATAGTTTGGATAACTTCTCTCTATTACTCTGTTGTATCGACACGGGGCGATTTCCACAAGTCGATCGATTACCGGATACCGCTGATCGCGATCACCGACCTTCGATCGAGGGAACAGGCAACAGGTAACGGGCAACCGTGAGAACTTTTGGTCGAATCCAAAATGGGTTGTCGGTTCGTTTCCAAAGGCCGACTAACGGGTCAGAAGCCCCGTCTCCTTCGGGCGATCGCGTCTTCTCGGCGTTTAAATCTCCGAGAAGATGCCTTCACTGTTCCCTGTTCCCTGTTGCCTTTAACGATCGCCTGTCGAGAAAGCGCGGAGTTTTCGGGCCGAACCGGTCGGGAAAAAAACCGTTAACCGGGGCCGCTCGGAAACAAGCCCCCCTTTCCAGGGGAACATTTTTCGGTGGAAAGCGCGGGCGACTCCCGCTCGTCTACCGACCGTCTTCTCTGACGGCACTTCACTCCGATCTCGACCTTCATCGATCGCCCCCCTCCTATCATAACCATCCAAAGATAGAGATCGCGCGATAATCGATCGCTCGTTGATTACCGATCGGGCGCGGTCGGACGGATTCTCGATAGGATTGGGTAAGGTAGCCACGAGGAGAGGGGATCTTTTCTGTCTCGAACCATCCGGACCAACATTGACACGCGAGCGACGATAACAGGTTTCCGGATCGCGAGGCCGGAAAACCCCCGCGGGAAATCGAGAGAGCGACGGGGCAACGATCGCCCGTCCGGGAAACCGTAACGCGTGTCGGGGAGAAATAAAAGCGTGAAACCATCGGAACGAACGCGCGGGGAACAACGACTGCGAGCGCTTCTAGAACTGACCGACCGGACCGATACCGCGAAAACCGTCGCTTCCGCTTGCCATCTCGTCGCGGAAAGTTTATCGAGCCTTCCGGTCGGGATTCCCTTCGCGACGATCTACCGCGTCTCTGCCGGGGAACAGCGGGCCGATCTGGCGGCCACCACGCTCGATCGACCGTCGGCCGTCCTCACCCCGCGACCGATCGATCTGAGTGCGGGAACCGACCTCTGGAATTTATCCTCGGTGTGGAAAACGGGCGAACGGGCGCTCGTTCGTCTGCCGGAGGAGGTTTTCGAGGGATGCCCCCCGATCGACACGGGTTCGCGTGTTTTCGGCGCGCTGGTCGTGCCGATTTTCGGGGGCGGGAGAGAGCGCGCGCCCCTCGGATTCCTGATTTTGGGAACGAGTTCCCGCACCGAACGCGACGCGGAGGAGCGGGAGTTCCGAGAACTGCTGATCGAGCGGATCGCCCGAGCGATCGCCAATGCCGACGAGCGCGAGAAGATGTCCCGGCAATTAGAACGGGCGCGGCAGGAAATCGCCCGTTACGAGCGCGAACGCGAACGAGTCGAAGCGGACCCGCGGGAAAGTCAAGTCCGACTTCAGGAACAACTGGCGGAAATCGAGGCGCTCTATCAAACCGCCCCGATCGGTCTGGCCGTATTAGATACCGGCCTGCATTTCGTGCGGATCAACGAGCGATTGGCGGAAATCAACGGTCTATCGGTACCGGCGCATATCGGTCGCACCGTGCGGGAACTGCTTCCCGATCTAGCGGACACGGCCGAAGCGATCCCGCGCCCGATCCTGGAAACCGGCGAACCCCGATTAAACGTGGAACTCCGAGGGGAAACCCCCGCGCGACCCGGAGAACAGAGAATTTCGTTAGAAAGTTTTCTCCCCTTGAAACAAGGCGATCGGGTGATCGGCATCAGCGCGGTTTGCGAGGAGATCACCGAACGGAGACGGGCCGAAGAAGCCCTACGGGAAAGCGAGGAACGATTCCGGCAGATGGCCGAAACCATCTCCGATGTTTTCTGGATGATGGATCTCGATCGAGAGCGGGTCCTGTATATCAGCCCGGCGTTCGATCGGATTTGGGGACGACCCCGCGAGGAACTGTACCGGCGTTGGGGAGCGGGATTCGCTTACATTCACCCGGACGATCGGCAACAGGTAGCGGACGCTACCGCCAGATCCCCGGAAACGGACGGTTTCGATATCGAGTATCGCGTCGTCCGGCCCGATGGCGCGATCCGCTACCTACGCGATCGCGGTTTCGTCATCGCGGGCGAGCGCGACCGCTCCACTTGTTTGGTCGGGGTCGCGGGAGATATTACGGATCGGAAATTAGCCGAACTCCAACTACGACAGCAAGCCGATGAACTCAAGGCACTAAACGAAGCCCTAGAGCGCGCCACGGATCGATTAACCGAACGGAACAATGAACTCGATCGCTTTGTCTATACCGTCTCCCACGACCTGAAAGCCCCCCTGCGGGCGATCGCCAATCTCTCGGAATGGATCGCCGAAGATCTGGAAGGACAACTAAGCGGGGACAGTCTGCATCAACTGGAACTGTTACGGGGACGGGTCGCCCGTATGAACGCCCTGATCGACGGCCTGCTCGCCTACTCCCGGATCGGTCGTACCGAAGTGGCCACGGAAAAGGTGTGCGTGAGCGAACTGCTCGGCGAGATCCTCGATTCTCTCGCTCCCCCGGCCACCTTCCGGATCTCCGTGGAATCGGATCTACCCCAATACTTCTCGGTTAAGGATTAAGCAGTATTAGCAATCGAAAAAATCGGCG
>NZ_JBAFSM010000051.1:0-35205 GCF_036688125.1 Pannus brasiliensis CCIBt3594
AGTCAGGAGTCAGGAGTCAGGAGTCAGGAGTCAGGAGTCAGGAGTCAGGAGGCAGAAGGTACGGCCGATGATCGAGAAACGCTGTAAATAGTAGCTTATAGCGGGAAAATCGCCTCTTAAAAGCTGATAGCTGATAGCTAAATGCCTCCTGCCTCCCCTCAAGGATTGCAATACTCGCAGTACATGGGATCGGCGGTTTCCCGATCGTCGGGAAAGGGGTTTTCCTGCCGGTGGCCGCAGTGATGACAGCCGAGGATTTCCGATCGGATCAGGGGGGTGGGGAGGTGACAGAGCGCGCAGGGTAAACCGGGAAGACGCTCGATCGAGTCGAATCCGGGCCGCGAACAACTCGGGCAGAGTCGGGTTAGTTTACGAACGAGGTCGGCGGTAGCTCGCTCGATCGCTTTCATCCGCGTGGGATTGTACAGGGCGCGCATATCGGTTTCGAGACGCGCTTTCCCGTGTTTGGTTAAAAATCTCTCGACAACGGTAATTAGCTCTTTTTCAGCGGTAATTCCTTTGAAGATCTCTTCATCGCTTTCCGGTTCCGCGGAGAGCATCACCACTAACCCGTGTTCGGGAAAGCCGACTTTTCCGGCGAAGGAAATCGCTTCCTCGACGGTGGCGATGTCCATTCCGGCGTGATTGGTGTCGGTAGAGATGGCTTGACCGATGATTTCGAGATCGTTGGTTCGATCGAGCAGTAACACGATCTCCCGGTTACAGGTAACGAGGGGAAAATCCGGGTAGGGGTAAAAACTGCCCTCGCTGGCGATGCCGATTTCGGACCCGGTGAGTTCGATCGCCTCGATCGCTTTCGCTCGCGCCGCCTCGATCTGCGTTCCCAACCGTTTAATATCCCGCGTGAAGGTTCCGAAGCGATCGGTGTCGAAATTGTCGGGGACGATGACTTTTAAACCGATCTCGCGTTCGAGAATCGGGGCGATCGCGCGCTCCTTCCGGTGCATCGTCGCTAATACGGCCGCTCGTTGTTTGAACATTTCCCATCAATTTCTGAAATCGATCGATCCTATTGTAGAGGGCGAGACTTCGCTAAACCGGGGGAAATCTTTCGAGTATTCGATCGATCGACGTTTCGTCGTCCGCGGGAGGGGTGGTTTCGGAGATCGCGAGCGCGGCATCGATTTTTTCGCGTACTTCTTCTATCCATAGGGCTTCGGCCCGATCGAATTCCTCTAGCAAGCTCGGGGCTATAGCGAGAACTTCATCGGCCGAGCGATATTTTCCCCCTTCGAGTTTGGACGCGATAAAACGTTCCCGATCCGGTGTGAGACGGATATTCATAGACCTCCGGCAAAAGTGAGAATCGAAAGTTAAAATCAACTCTAAACCTATATTTTTAGATATTTTTTGTAAAAAACAACCGTTCTATAACTTTATAATCTCTTTACTTCTCCTTTTTCCTCCTGACTCCTAACTCCTAACTCCTGACTCCTGACTCCTGACTCCCGCCCCGACCAGAGATTTTTGATTTTCGCAGGAAGTCTAATCCTTTCCCGATTGTACCCCCGGCGGTCGATCGGGTCGCCAGAATGCCGATTGTAGCAATTCTTAAATTTTTCCGTAAACTACGGGATTCGCTACAATAGTGTGTATCGTACTCTTCGAGCTTATGGTGATCTCCCATCCCGATCCCGCCCTGTCCCCCGATCTCGGGGAAGATTTGCTGAAATTGGTCGATCGATTGCCCGATCTCAAACACGGGAAATGGATTCGACGCGCCCTAGAAGTATTGGTTAGGATGTCGGGGGAGGAGATCGATCGACTCGACTGGAAGATCCTCACCCACGCGCTCGAAGACATGGAACGGGGTTTTCAATCCTTCTATCCCTACCGTCATACCCGTAAGATCACGATTTTCGGTTCGGCTCGCATCAGTGAGGGTAGTTCCGAGTACCGTTTTGCTGTAGAGTTCGCCCGACGGATCGCCGATCTAGGATTCATGGTGTTGACGGGCGCGGGGGGCGGTATCATGCAGGCCGGCAACGAGGGCGCGGGACGGGAAAACTCTTTCGGCCTGAATATTCAACTCCCCTTCGAGCAAGGCGCGAACCCCTACATCATCGACGATCCGAAATTAATTTCCTTCAAGTATTTCTTCACCCGGAAACTGTTTTTCCTGCGCGAGAGTGACGCGATCGCGTTGTTCCCCGGCGGCTTCGGAACGCAGGACGAGGCGTTTGAAACCCTGACCCTGTGCCAGACGGGAAAATACGGCCCCGCGCCGTTAGTCCTCATCGACGAACCGGGGGGCGATTACTGGCAAACCTGGCAAGAGCGTATCTGCGCGAATTTACAGAAAAGAGGTTTGATTTCCCCGGAAGACGTGTATCTCTACACGATCACCAACGATTTAACCCTCGCTTGCGACGCGATCCGGAATTTCTACCGGGTGTACCATTCGAGCCGTTTCGTGGGAGAATCTTTCGTCATGCGTCTCAATCACGATATAACCGACACCCAGTTAGAGCAGATTAACGATATGTTTAGCGATATCGTGGTGACGGGGAAAATCGAGAGAAGTAAGCCCTTATCGGAAGAAACCAACGGACAGGAAGAATTGCGGGAGATCGCCCGCACCGGTCATTTACCCCGGCTGGTGTTTCACTTCAACCAACAGAGTTACGGTCGCCTGTACCAACTGATCCATCTGATTAATTCTTTCGGCCTCGTCTCGACGGAGGAAGAACATCCAGAGCGGAAATAAGGCTCGTTAGCCTAGGGTTTCGGGGCAATATCCCAGCCCTTTGGTGAATTGTTGTCGGAAAGACTCGATATCGTTGAGATCCGGGGTTCCGTGGGAGACGATCGCCACCTGATAGCGACGCATGACATCGATGGGGGATTGACCGGTTTCCAGACTCCAGAAAACCATCTGGAGGCGCATTTCCGGCTGGTAGGGAATGCCTAACTCGTTCATGTAGGCCCGGAAGTCCCCGTGTTGTTCGGGGGTCAGGGTGTGGCTAAATTTGACCTTAACAATCCAACCGTTGATCTGATGGATGACGGTCATCGACGAGAGCGGTAGATGAGTCATCGAACGGAGGTATTCGGTGACTCGTAGCGTTAAACTAGCGTTAGCGAGGAAGTAAAGGTAATCCATAGTGGCCGCTTGGCTAATAGTCCCGATTAGTGTTATATCTCTAGTCTGACAAGAAATTGTTGTCCGCTTCTACGGGAGATATCCCCCATTTTCGCGGGATTGACTTGGGTAATCCTACCCAATTTTTCGCGACCGTTTTTACTTTACGCTATACGATGACTCTCGATCGGTTACTTTCTAGCTACGATTATCATCTGCCCCCGGAGCGGATCGCGCAAAATCCCGTCACGCCTCGGGATAGTTCCCGTCTTCTCGTGGTGGATTCCCCCGACAGTCGCCATTTCGCCACGTTTCGCGATCTTCCGAACTGGTTACAACCCGGCGATTTACTGATTCTCAACGATACGAAGGTGATCCCGGCCCGATTGTACGGACGGAAAACCACGGGCGCGCCGGTGGAGATTTTACTATTGGAGGAAAGACCCGATCGCTCCTGGTTATCGCTGGTAAAACCGGGGAAACGCTTTAAAATCGGCTCGGAAATCGCGTTTTTTCCGAAATCGGGACAGACGGAGGACGAGAGCGCGTTATGGAAGGCCCGGGTGATCGATCGGGATCTGGCGACGGGGGGACGGGCGATCGAGTTTTATACTCCCGAAAATCGCTCGTTTTGGGAGATGTTGGCAGAGTACGGTCATATGCCCCTACCGCCCTATGTGACGGACTCGACGGCAGTAGATGAATCCTATCAAACGGTTTACGCCGATAAACTGGGTTCTGTGGCCGCTCCGACGGCGGGACTACATTTCACGCCCGAAGTATTCCGAGATCTGACGGAAAAAGGGATCGAGACCGCGTACATCACCCTACACGTCGGGGTGGGAACCTTCCGCCCGGTGGAAACGGAAACGATTACCGATCACGTCATGCACAAGGAATATTTCGAGATTTCCCCGGAAACGATCCGGAAAATCGCCGAGACGAAAGCGAGGGGAGGACGGGTGATCGCGGTGGGAACGACGGTGACGCGCGCGTTAGAGGGCGCGATGAAGGAGACGGAAAAAGAAGAGTTAACGCCGTTCCAGGGAAAAACCGATTTATTTGTCTATCCGGGCTATGAATGGCGGGTGATCGACGGGATGATCACCAATTTCCACCTCCCGAAATCTAGTTTGATGATGTTGGTGAGCGCGTTTATCGGTCGGGAGAGATTGTTAGATTTATACCGGGAAGCGATCGAGGAGAATTTCCGTTTCTATTCCTTCGGCGATGCCATGTTAATCCTACCGTCGGCGAAAATTTAAAAGCGATCGAGCGCGGGGGGGGAATTTCCCGATCTCATCGATCGATTCCGCCCGAAGTGAGAGGGAGAGCGGGAGGGCGCGGCCTGAAAATGGACTGGAAAGGAAATTTTTCGGGTCATTCGGGGGGAAACCGTGGTAGCTACCGGACAGAAAAAACACGCGCTAGGAACTTTCGTCAATTTACAGGAAGCGGACACAGCGCTGAAGGCGTTGAAGGATTCGGGTTTCCCGATGGATAACGTATCGGTGATCGCGCGGGACGCGGGACGGACGGGGGAATCGATCGAGGGCGCGGAATTGGTCGATCGAGTGGGGGACGCGAAACCGGAAACCCCGAGTAACGTGGTCGCGGATACGGTGGCGCTGGGCGCGACGGCTTTCACGTTGATCGGTTTAACCAGTCTCGTCCTACCGGGGATCGGGCCGATTCTGGCGGCGGGTAGTTTCGTGGCGGCGTTGGCGGCATCGACCGCGAGTACCGGGGTGGCGGCGATCGCTTCCGGGAATCTGGTGAAGGCGCTGACGGAGTTGGGGATTCCGGACGCGGCGGCGCGGGTTTATAGCGATCGACTCCAGCAAGGTCACGCGTTAGTGGTCGTGGAAGGCGCGGAGGACGAGATCCGTCCGACCGAGGGAATTTTTCAAGAGTCCAAGGTGGAGAATTGGGGGGTGTATTGAGCTACCGCCGCGCGAGGGAGGTCGATCGATTTTCGGTCACTCCGAAGGTCGTTCGATCGCGCTCGATCGGGCGATGGTTGAATACCGATTCTTTAAAAGATTTACTACAGACCGGGCGGGGAAACCTCGTCGCTACAATAATCCCATTCGCGAACGGTAGCTTGACTTTCTAGAATGGGTAGGAAAGATCTTCGCGCGATTGTCGAGGGGAACGACGGGCAACCCAAAAGGGGGGATCGTATCGCGTCCGGGCGACGGGACGCGACCTCGCCACGGTAGACGGCTCGTCCCGCGACTCGCGGGGATCGCTCGCGTGGGGAAACGATAGATAACACGCGAGCGAGACGCGTCTTTTCAATCCCGTAAACATCCCGCGGAAGGGAAAATCGCGAGTCGATTTACGTCAAAAAATTTTACAGTTTTTTTCCTAAACGATGAGGGAATGGTTTCGGGGTTTTCGGCACTCCTACAAGAGGGGAATGTACCGCCGATTTTCGAGAAACGCTGTAATGCAAGGTATATAAAAAAATAGGCACTTTACGATTTTATAACCGATTTACCGCTCCCGGCTCCCGGCTCCCGATTCCCGACTCCTGCCGCGAAAGCATCCCTTACTATTCCTTTTGGCGTATCTAAACCCGACCCTACCTGCTGAAGAACTCGTTTTCCGTCCGGGAGCGGATTTCTCCGGGGCGGTTAGCGGGAAAAACGGCGGGGAGCGGCCGGAATTCTCGGAAACGGGCCGATCGGGGAGAAACGGCGGAACCGATCGCCGACAGAATTCTCTATCTTGATGTTGAGGAATAAAGGTTACTATATACTCCTCGCGATAGATGAGAAACTAAAAAAATAACAATGGCACTCCTGATATTGATCGTCCCCGAATCACCAAGATGCGCTCTCGTCTTTACGGATTTTCGTTAATCATCTAAAAAGCTTAATAAGCCAATAAGAATAATCGATGGAAGCTTTGTAATTAGTGAGTTTCAGGCTTTAGTCCTCTATTTTTGCCTGGAAAACTTATTATGAGTTTGCCAAGTTGGCATCCGGACTAGGGTGGGATCGATCACAATGAAATTGAGGAATAGGTCAAGTATAGAAAGTCACTTGACAGGATTGAAGGATACGTGTAGCTTTGAAAAAAAACGCTTTTAAATTTACTTTGTCAAGGCTATAACCCGTACTAATCTATCAAAATCAGGGAAATATGGTCAGTTTATCCTTCAAAAAAACCGATCGAGATCCCGGAACAGAGTCTTCGTCAACCGAAGTTTTTATTCCGGAGGAATCGCGAGAGCCGAGCCTCGATCGACCGGGCCGATCGCTCTATTTCCCTCGATTCCCGGGTTGATTCCCGCCGATCGAGGCTTTTCCGAGATTCGGCCCCTCTTTCTCGAACGGCCCCGGACAGCGAATTCCCCTCGCGATCCGTGGTCCCCTCCTATCCGCTTACTCGCTAGTGACCGTTATGGAAAATTTACCGCACCCGATCGAGCGAGATCGGGAAACGAATGACGGACTCTCCCTTCCCTCTCCGTCCTCCTCCCGGGAGATCTACGGGGGGGTAGCCAGTCCTTCCCTACCCTCGCCGACCGGTTTCCCCCACCCGGCGCCCGCGCTCGATCGGGAAACACCGGCCTGGTCATCCCCCTTGCAAACCCTGCTCGATCGACCTCCCGCCACTTTCCCGCTACAACTGCTCGTCGGGGGGACGATTTTCTGTATCGCCTTCGGAGCCTGGGCCTGGTTCGCCCAAGTTGAAGAAGTCGGTAAAGCGGTCGGGAAATTAGTTCCCGAGGGGGAAACTTACAAGATCCAGCCGATCGATGCCGGCAAGGTCAGTCGGATCGAGGTCAAAGAGGGCGATACCGTGAAAGCCGGGCAGATTATCGCCGAACTCGATACGACCCTCGCGCTCAAAGAGATCGAACGCTTAGAACAGAGTTTGAACGCCGGCGGGATCGAGCGGACGCGCAAACAGGGATTGCTGGAACAGTTGAATCTACAGGGAGAAACGCGACAGGCGATCGCCGACGCGGAAGAGGGAGCGGCCCGATCGGCGATCGACCTCGCCCGGGCCAAACTGGACACCACCCGGCAACTCCTCCTCGAACAGGAAAGACAATTCTCGGCCTATCGGGCGCGCTACGGGCAACTGCAAGCCCTACCGGAAAAGGCGAACACCCGGCTCGCGCAACTGCAACGGGAAAGACAGGCCAATCAGGAACGGATCGCGCGACTCGAACCCCTGGCCGCGGACGGGGCGATCTCCCGGGAAATGCTTTTCCAAGCCGAACAGGCCCTGCGCGACACCGAGCAGAAAATCACCCTCAGTCAACTTCAGGATGTCAATAGCACCGAAGACCAACTCTTTCAAGCCACCCGCTCGCTCCAGGATCTGGACACCCGGATCACCGAAAACCGCGGCGAACTCGCTAAAACCTATCAGGAAATCCGACAACTCCAAGCGGAGTTAACGCGGAAACGAGGGGAAGCGCGGGCGGCCCGATTGGACAACGAGCGGGAGAAAAAACAGCTACAACTGGATATCGCGAAACTCGATGCCTCGATCGCCGACACGAAAACGCAACTCGCGGCCGCCCGGACCAAACTGAAAGACCGATACCTGCGTTCCAGCGTCGAGGGAACCGTTTTAACCCTCAATCTGAAAAACGCGGGCGAGGTCTTACAACCGGGGCAAACCGTCGCCGAAATCGCTCCCAAAGGCGTTCCTTTAGTCTTGAAAGCCGAATTACCCGATCGAGAGGCCGGTTTTATCCGACAGGGATTATCGGCCCGGTTGAAATTCGACGCTTTCCCCTATCAGGACTACGGGGTGATCGGCGGGAAAGTCACGACCATTTCCGCCGATAGTAAGTTCGACCAGACACGAGGGGAAGTTTACCGGCTAGAGATCTCCCTCGATCCGAAAACGTCCCGAAAAGCCCTCCACTTCAAGCCGGGACAGACCGCCACCGCGGAGATCCTGATCCGTCGTCGTCGGGTTGTCGATGTTTTATTGGAGCCGTTCCAGAAATTACAAAAAGACGGACTGACTTTATAAAAATTAACGAGCGAAAATGAGGAGTTATCACGAGAATGAATCAGTTCTACGGCAAATCCAGTAATACACGCGATAAAACGATGACGGAAGAGCAGTTCGAGCAAATTGTAGACGCGATCCTCAACGGGAAATACTCTTGGGCTTGTTTGCTCATCCTGCGTTTCGCCGGGTACAACCCCCTTCACTACATTCCCTATCGCACCTATAACCGGTTGATCAAGGACAACACCCGACGGGATCTGCCGAAGGAGACCAAGAAAGCCTCGGAAGATCTCGCTATCGGGGATTTGTCCTCCCTCCGCCCGCTCGATCGCGAGGAGGTCCGCGCCAAAGGAGGGAGCGGGAGAGCCTGGCATTGCTGGGGCGTGTAATCGCGATCCTCTCTAGTTCTAGCGGGGATAGGGGAGGGGGACACGGGGAAAAGTCCGCTCCGTCCCCCTTTTCTCTTTCGCCTCGATCCTTTCCCCGTTCCCGGCGAGTCTGTCCGGTTTCGGGAAATTCGGTAGGACTCGCCCTCGCTCGGCAACCCCACCCGCGGGAAGTAGGGACAGATCCCTATATTTCCCGCTTTTTTCCCATTCGTGCCGGGAATATTCGTCTTCGTTCCTTTCCGATCGGCCGCGAGCCGGGTATTTAGAGAGTTTACCGTTTTTCCGAGCGGGAAAAGAGCGGGAAACTCGGAAACGGGGCGATCGGCCCCCGGACGGAGGCGACCCCGCGACCGCGACCGGGAGGATGGGGGTAGGGGGATCTCGCGCCGTGTCTTGGCGAGAAACGCCACCCTCTCGATACTTTACTAGACCTTCCGATCGATTCGGGTTCGAGGGCCGAAGAACGTCAACCCTGCCAATTACAGCGTCGCTCGAATCGGGGAATCCCTTCGGTTCGTTCGGCGCGGGGAAACCGACCCTTGACCTCCCCCGTTGGCAACCCCGATCTCCGTATCCCGTCCCGCGGAACAAGACGGTTGACAAGAGCGATCGGTTTCGAGCGGTTTCCGGGGTGATTTCCTCTCTATCTGATTTCTCCCGATTCCTTTCCCCGCGAGAAATTTCGCGTTCCCCCCGAGGTCTACTATCAACAATGAGCGCGCGAGATCGCCGGAGAATCTGTCCGGTAGAACGCGATAAAAACGGTAAAAATCGGGAAGCGCTCGATTTTATAGCGAAAATATACCAGATTCTTGTTTCCAATTTTGTTTCATAAAAATGCCAACTTGGCAACCGAATTTATAGAAAATTATATAATCTGGAATTGTCCAAGATTTGGTCTAGGTTTTTCTAGATTCACTCGCATAAAAAATACCCAGGAGTAACCAAATGATTATCGCTAACCTGAGCCACATGGAAACGATCGCCCAAGACCACGCGATTCACGGGGGCGGCTACGAGAAGAAATATTGCGAGGCCTATAAGCCGGTTAAACCCGAAACCGTCGAAAAACCCTACAAGCCCGGGATAGCGATCGCGTTGGCGAATGCCGAGGCCAAAGCGTCCGGTCTCAAATTCGCGTTCACGGACACCGACACCTTCACGGAAGCCAAGAGTGGCCCGCACGGTGTCTCCGCCGTCTCGACCTCGTCCTCTAAAGCGATCGCCTCGTAAGAGAACTAGAACCGGGTCGCCCAGACCGTAGATCTAGGATCGATCGAGGTAGTGGAAACGGGAATTTTCCCGGACTCTCTATCCGGAAACGAACCCTCGATCGATCGCTAGGTTTTTCCACACCCGCCCCCCGTCGATCGGGCCCGGGTATCACTCACTCTCCCATATCGCGAAAGGTCGGTCGTTCAACGCCCGGCGTTTTTGCTCTTGGTGAGAATCGGGAAAACTCCCGCTCTATCATTCTCTAGCTCGTTCCACATCCACTTTCTAGAGAGGGAAAAATCATGTTGATTACAGATCTCGAACACGTCGATCGGGTACAACCGGATTGCCGAATTGTCGGGGGAACCCGCAAGTCCTTCCGTTACAGCAAAATCTGGGAATTTAAAGAGATCCCGGATCTCGGAGTCGCCGCCTACAAGGCCAGTTATCTCGCGGCGGCGGCCGATTCTTTGAAAGCTCGTATCTCGGGCTATCACCGGGGATATATCGAGATAGGTAAGAATTCTATTAAGGTAGGAGCTTCCTCGTCTTCTCGATCGGAATCGTGATCGTTTCCTAGGATAGCGGAAACCGTAAGCTGTTCGGAATGTAAACCGCGTTTTTCGGGTGCCGGGCCCCGCTCCCCGCTCGGATCGGCCCGGGAATCGAGAAGCCGAACAGCTTATCCGCCTCCTTTCCAGCGATTTGTAAACATCCTTTCAGCGTCCGATTCCCAAATAATTGCCAGAGTGGCACACCGGCTCGCTTGCCCTCTTGTATGATGAAAACAACGAATCAGGGATAGGAGTTCAGATTGAAAGGCATCGCGAATTTACCGAGTAAATAGCCGATTATATCTCGGGTTTTCTTTCGCTCTTCCGGTGAGGAATCGCCCCGATATAAAAGACTACTAAAAGTAATGCGAACCTCTGAAACCGCTCGATTCTAAATGGTACCAAAACCATCCACAAACTCGAAATACCAATCAGGAGATCTGGATCATGTTTATTCGCGATTTAGAATATTGTCAACTCGAAGTTTCTGAAAATCAATTCGCCCTGGTCAACGGTGGAGGTAGCAAGCCCGTCGTTAAATATCCTCCTATTTCCCTTCCCAAGCCCGCTACCGCTACCGCTACCGTCCTGGCCAATGTTTTAGCCAGCGGTAGTAAATCGGCGGATACCACGGTCGTCGTGGACACCCTGGCCGTTACCGCCACGGGAAGCGCGCTCTCGGCTACCAGCTTATTTATCGATGCCGCGTCGAAGTCGTAAATCGTCTAGATACGGAAAGCGGGAGATTTCTTTTCCCGCTGTACGATCGATGTTTTAGAAGACCGTTTCGGGAGCGGCGTGACCGTATCGATTTCGGATCGGGATCGGAACCCGGTATTCGTTTAAATCTACGGTACATTTCGATCGCTCCCGTTCGGTTTTCGCGAAAGCATCGACTTCATCGTGATAACTCTACACAAAATCGAGGCCAGGTTATAGATATGGTGATTACCAACCTAGAACATTTATCGTCGATCGCCCGGGAAAACAGTTTCGGAAATCTCGATCGTCACGCCCCGAGAAAAGTTAAGGGCGGTATCGGAAGACGCTCGGGGGTCGGGATCGAAGCCAAAGCCATAAGCCGCGCCGCGGGAAACGTGGTCGCCGTGACGGCGACCGCCGCGGTAACTGCCGCGCTCTCTTTCTCTCTCGATAATTATTAACCCAGAATAAAAGGAGAAAACCATGAGTCAATTCCGGATCGAGAATCTAGAGTTCTGCCAGATTACCCGGAGCGAAAACGCGAAAATTGTCGCGGGTGCTTTCGGGCCGGTTCAGGTAGTGGTTCGAGCGAGTGTCACGGCTCTTACCAGAGTAAGAGGATTGGAGGCGACCGCCGGGGCGGCGGCGGCGGGTGCCGCCGCCGCTAGTATCGGCGATCGGCCCCTGGTTGTTGTCTCGACCGAGGTACGTTGATCGGTTTCCTAGATTTTTGTCGGGTGGATAGAAGGTAGGCCGGCCCGATTCTATCGCGACACGGGGAAGTATCGGTCATCTGACGTTAATCCTACTGTCACAACAGTAGGATAACGCTTTATTTAAAGACTATTTAAAATCACGAGAAATACGGATAGATCGATTGCTTCCGCGGGGAAATCTCGCCCTAAAAAATAGAAAGTGCCTCTTTTTTTTAGCATTGGCAATCTCTGATGTTTCAAAAATCTAGCAATTTTCGGCCAATAGTTATCGGGTTATCACTCGATCTTTCCCTTCAAGGCGCGACCAAAATTGATAGAATCAGTATCAGAATAGTTCTACAATAAATGCTGAAGTAGTTGGCTACCGAAGGTCGCTTAAAAGCTATGATACCGATGAATCCCCCACACAACCTTCAATCCTCGATTATGCCCGAAGAAATTGTCGCCTTTCTTAAGGAAGATTTGCGTATCAAAGAAATCTATCGAAATATGGTTTTTCAAAAAATTATCGATCGGGTAGCCCGAGAGAGAAACGTCACCGTCACTCCCCGGGAGATCCAGGGCCACGCGGATAACTTCCGCCACGAACAACGCCTGGAAAAAGCCGACGATACTTTCGCCTGGTTAGCCGATCAGATGATTACCCCCGAAGAATGGGAAGCCGGCATCGAACATCAACTCCTGCGGAAAAAATTGGCGGAATCTCTATTCGGGAGAGAGGTGGAAAAATTTTTCGCGCAGAACAAACTGGACTACGATCGGGTGTCCTTCTATCAAATCATCGTTCCCTATGAAAAACTAGCCTGGGAGATTTTTTATCAGATCGAGGAGGAAGAGATCGGCTTCTTTCTCGCGGCGCACCTGTACGATATCGATGAAAATCGTCGCGCGCGATGCGGGTACGAGGGGAAACTGTATCGCTGGGGTATTCATCCCGAATTAGCCACGAGAATCTTCGCCGCGAATCCGCGGGAAGTTATCTGCCCGTTTCATACAGAACAGGGTTATCATATTCTGATGGTAGAAGAATTCCTAGAGGCGAAACTAACTTCGGAAATTCACGACGAAATTCTCGAAAAAATGTTTCAAGAATGGTTAGAAAATGAATTTAACTACACGATTCATAACCTCGCGTAGTAACCCGAAACCACTTAGCCCGATCGCCCCCGCGAGTAAGCCGAGCGCGGGAGAAGGCTCCGGTACGGTGCAAATCCCCCCCCCCTTCGAGGTATCGACGCACGATCGGGTGGAGGCGAATAGCGCGAATTCGGTATCCCGGCTAACGGAGATCTGAAAGGAAGCTTTTAAAAAGAAATCGATCGTCTCTTCCTCTCCGCCGAAGGATGTTCCCGAGAGATATTCCAGCGTGTTCGTCCGGTTATTTTTCCTAAATTGGAAAAAATCCGCGTTTTTGGGTGCGAATTCGCCGGTATCGATCGATCCGATCGATTCAAAAACATTGATAGTATTTCGGGTGCGAGTATCCTGTAAGAATACGCTTGTAATCCCTAAATTAGTAATCGATTTCTCTCCTGAATTATTCGATAGGTTCCATAAAGATAGATAAGCTTCTATCTCGAAACGGAAATCGGTATCCGCTTGAATATCGAACCGACCGAGCAGGGTAGAAACCACATTTTTTCTCGCCAGATAATTCGAGCCTTCTCCCCGCACGATCGATCCCGAAATCGAATAGCCGAAAGCCGTCGTTTCATCGGTAACGAAGAGGGAATCTACCGCGGTTTTAATCGCTACCTCTCCCGAGTCGCCCGCGAGCGCTACCGTCTTGACATCGGCTTCCGTACCGACAACTTTCGCGGGGTGGCTGAAGTTCGAGATCTGGAGAGCGAGCGTGGAATCGCTAGAGAGAGTGGCCGCTATACCTGGCATGGTGAACCCGATCCAACCCGCCGCGAAGACAGGAGCGACGAGAAACGATCGAGTACCGCGATCGATCGGGAAAACTTTCACGTTCTGATCCCTATTTCAAACTAATTTATAATTGCAATTGTATCAACAATTTTTATAAAATAATCCTATATTAGAAATCATGA
The DNA here is from genome assembly GCF_036688125.1 of Pannus brasiliensis CCIBt3594. Classification (NCBI taxonomy): domain Bacteria; kingdom Bacillati; phylum Cyanobacteriota; class Cyanophyceae; order Chroococcales; family Microcystaceae; genus Pannus; species Pannus brasiliensis. The sequence goes on from NZ_JBAFSM010000051.1 coordinate 13,723, forward strand.
TCTATCGACAATTCGATCCAAAAATTACCACTTTTTAAAACAAATTTTTCTAAAATTCAAGCTCATAAAAATCATTCCCGAGGCAGACGGAAAATTCGCTCGCTATCGCTTTTTCGGGAAAATCTCGGAGGGCGATCGAGTCTCTAAACCTGGAAAGCCTTACTCATCAAGGATTCGGGATCAGATAAGCGCGACTTATGCCCCGATCGCCCGCGCCCCGATCGCTCGAAGCCCCGACACCCCTTGCTAGAATAGAAATCCAGTGAATTTTCGGTAACGACGACCTGTTATGACGAACCCCTCTCCCGTAGACTTCCAAGATCGCTTTGACGTGGTGGTGGTGGGGGCGGGCCACGCGGGATGCGAGGCCGCCCTAGCGTCCGCCCGTCTCGGCTGTCGTACCCTACTCCTCACCCTGAACCTCGATAAAATCGCCTGGCAACCCTGTAACCCCGCGGTCGGCGGCCCCGCGAAATCCCAACTCACCCACGAGGTAGACGCGCTCGGCGGCGAGATCGGTAAAATGGCCGATCGCACCTATCTCCAGAAACGCGTCCTCAACTCCAGTCGCGGCCCCGCGGTCTGGGCATTACGCGCCCAAACCGATAAACGGGAATACGCCGCGATCATGAAAAACATCGTCGAAAATCAGGAAAATCTCGTCATCCGCGAGGGAATGGCGACGGATCTTGTTTTAGGCGAAAACGAGGAAGTTCTCGGCGTAGAAACCTATTTCGGAACCTGTTTCGCCGCGAGAGCCGTGATTCTGACCACGGGAACCTTTTTAGGCGGCAAAATCTGGATCGGCGGGAAATCGATGAACGCCGGCCGCGCGGGAGAATTCGCCGCGGTCGGGTTAACAGATACCCTGAATCGCCTCGGATTCGAGACGGGACGGCTGAAAACGGGAACCCCGGCGCGGGTGGATAAGCGATCGGTCGATTACTCCAAATTAGAACCCCAGCCGCCCGATGACGAGGTGCGCTGGTTCAGCTTCGATCCGTCAGCGTGGGTCGAGCGCGAACAGATGAACTGTCACCTCACCCGCACCACCGCGGCCACCCATCAACTCATCCGCGACAATCTGCACCTATCCCCCATTTACGGCGGTTTCATCGACTCCAAAGGCCCCCGCTACTGCCCCAGTATCGAGGATAAAATCGTTCGTTTCGCCGACAAAGAGAGTCACCAGATTTTCATCGAACCGGAAGGGCGCGACATTCCCGAACTCTATATTCAAGGGTTTTCGACGGGATTACCGGAAAATGTTCAACTAGCCATGCTCCGTACCCTGCCGGGGCTGGAAAACTGCACGATGCTCCGTCCCGCCTACGCGGTCGAATACGATTACCTCCCCGCGACCCAATGTTACCCCACCCTGATGACGAAAAAAATCGAGGGACTATTCTGCGCGGGACAGATTAACGGGACGACAGGCTACGAGGAAGCGGCCGCGCAGGGCATCGTGGCGGGGATTAACGCGGCGCGACTGGTAAAAGGACTGGAATTAATCGTTTTCCCCCGCGAGGAGAGTTATTTAGGCACGCTAATCGACGATCTCTGCACCAAGGATCTGCGGGAACCGTACCGGATGCTGACCAGTCGATCGGAGTACCGGTTAGTATTGCGATCGGACAACGCCGATCAACGCCTGACCCCGCTCGGACGGGAAATCGGGTTAATTGACGATCGACGCTGGCAATTATTCCAAACCAAACAAGCGAATATCATCGCGGAAAAAGAACGTCTGCACGAAACGCGGGTCAAAGAACGCGACGAGGTAGCGATTCAAATCGTCCAAGACACCGAACAGAAAATTAAAGGTTCTCTCTCCCTCGCCGATTTATTACGTCGTCCGGGATTCCATTACGTCGATCTCGATCGCTACGGACTCGCCAACCCCGATATTAATCTCACCGAAAGAGAGGGGGTAGAAATCGATATTAAATATTCCGGTTATCTGAAACGGCAACAGAATCAGATCGACCAAATTAGTCGCCACAGTAATCGCGCTTTACCCGCGAATATCGACTACATGAAAATCGAAACCCTGTCAATGGAATCGCGGGAGAAATTAACCAAAATTAAACCCGCGACGATCGGCCAAGCCTCCCGCGTCGGTGGCGTGAATCCCGCGGATATCAACGCGTTACTGGTGTATTTAGAGGTACGCAATTGGAAACAACAGGCAGAACCCGCGGAACAGGTAGGGAACGCGTAATGCGCCATCATTCAAGGATAAAAGGCTAATTCCTGCGGGTTTCGAGAGTTTGTCCGTCGATCGAGGTTATCGGATCGGGAATCGATGTTACAACAGTAGTAGCGATCGCTCTAACTCCCGTCCTTTGCCACGATACCGATGAATTCACATTCTTTAGAAACTTGGCGCGAGAAATTAGCTTATTTACAACAGCAGGAAGCGATCGCTTCTAATCCCTCGACGAAGTTCGAGTTACAGAAGCAGATCGAGGAATGTAAGCGTAAAATCGCCGAATTAATCCCTAAAGACGATAATCAGACCGAAAAAGTCGGTAAATGGGTTCTATATCTCGAAATCGGGGGAAATGGCGAATCGATCGACCCTTCAAAAAATCCCGCGGAAACGGGACAAAAACTCTATGATTGGTTGAACGGACGGGAAAAAAGGCTAGAAAACCATCCAGACGCGCGAATTCTAGCGATCGATACCGGGGAAGACCTCGCGCGTTATCCTTGGGAAACCCTCCACGACGGCCGGGATTTTCTGGTAAATCGGCATCCCCCCATCATTCCAGTTCGATGGGTGAAGGGATTACGGAAACAACCCGTAAAACCCCCGGCAAATCGCCCGGAAAATCGCCCCTTAAACGTCCTCTTTATGGCCGCCGACCCCATCGGTATTGAACCGAAACTAGATTTCGAGGCCGAGGAAAGAAAGATTTTAGAGGGGACGAAACGCTATCCCCTGCATTTAGTGGTCGAGGAAAGTGGCGATTTAGAGGAATTACGTTGCTCGATCGAATATTACCCCGATCGCTTCGATATCCTACACCTCGTCGGTCGGGTTATTTTTAAGGATGGGAAAGTCTGTTTACTTACCGAAAACGAACTCGGCGATCCTGTCTATAGTAGCGCGGAAGATATCGCCAGAGCGATCGACTCTTTCCCGGAACTGTTGATTATTTCTGGAAAATCAAATTATCCTAGCTTGTTAGATTCTCTCGTGCGGCAGTTGTTGAAACTGGGGGCGAAAACGGTTCTGGCGATCGAGAATGACGCTTCGATCGATCCCCTGTCCATTGTATATCGGGAATTGGCCGTGGGGCGATCGATTTACGAGGCGATCGCGTCGGTGTACGGGGAAAGTTGTCGGAACGAGCGATCGATTTTCCCGAGGATGAAACTTTATGTAAGTGACGCGGAAACAGTCTTTCGATCGTTAGTCACCAAACCGGGGGCGCGAGGAAGAACAAGCATTCCCGCAGTCGATCGAGAAAAGGAAAAATGGCGCGATCCCTCATCGAGAAAAATGCGGGTAGCGACGCGGGAAAATTTCGTCGGTCGTCGTCGGCAGTTACAGAACTGTTTAAGCGCGCTAAAACGGGAACCGGAGAAAGTCGGGATTTTAGTTCACGGGATGGGAGGATGGGGAAAAAGTAGCCTCGTTTCCCGTCTCTGGGATCGTCTTCCCGAACACGATAAAATCCTCTGGTCTGGATGGAAAAAACAAGATGGCAGAGTGGAGATTTTAAACGAAAGTATCTTTGTCAAGGAGTTGAAACAAAAATTATATTCGGAGGAATTTCGAGAACTCGATCGCTATTTACAAGACACGGGGGAAAACTTCTCTCGAAATCTAGCTCACGTCCTAGAAAAGTGTATCGAAAGGAAAGAGAAAACGATCCTCTTTATTTTCGATGATTTCGAGTGGAATCTAGAACCAGATGGCGGTAGTTATCGATTACTTTCCGAACCCGCGAGAGTCCTACAGGCATTGATAGACGCGATTCTCACCAGCAACACCGACCACAAAATTATTATTACCTGTCGCTACAATGAATTCGATCCCGATATTCTCCGTTTCTTCCATATCGAGGGATTAAACTCCCTACAGGGCGCGGATCTTCAGAAAAAGTTAAATCGATTAGAAAATTTTAATCGTGAGGAAATACCGCGAAACTTAATCGATCTAGCCTTAGAGATCGCCGATGGTAATCCTCGATTATTAGAAGACCTAGACGAGCAAATTCTATCTCTATCCCCGACGGAAGCGGAGAGGAAACTACAAGAGTACCAAAATAATCCTAACGCGTGGAAAGAACGGGTAATCTGGCCGGATCTGTACGATCGCATCGATGAGCCTCTCGCCGAGGTTTTAAGTCGTTGTTTAATCTATGAACTTCCTGTTCCTTTTAGCGCGATTAAGGCGGTTTGTCAAGGACAAAACGAACAAATTCAACGGGGAATCACGCTCGGTATAATCGAACAAAGTCCCGAACCGAGAGAAGCGAATCGAGTCTATCGGGTGTCCCGCATTCTCCCCCGGATTCTCTCCCGAATTCATCTACCGGAAGAGGAGCAAGAATTTCTAACCCTATCCCGTATCGCGGCGTGGGAAGTCGATCGACTCTGGAACGATCGAGAGAATGAAGACGAGGAAAAATGGCGCGAGATTTTCCGTCTGTCTTTCCTCGATACAGAGAATCCGCGACGCTTTCGGGAAGGGTTCTCGAAAATGCTCGCGGTTCAATATAATCAAGCGTCAGATAGTGCTTTTGAAAAAGAACTCCGACAGCAAGCAAATTATTTATCGAAAAACCATCTATTCGATAGATTAAAAAGTGATTTACAAGCGAAAGACTGGAGAAAAGCCGATCAAGAAACCGCTTGGATTTGCTATCAGATCATGATTATCGAAGAACACGAAGATTTTTACGGTCTTTTTCGCAATATGTCGAGCAAAGATATTGACATAATCGATAACTTATGGAGTCGTTACAGCAATGAAAAATTTGGCTGTAAGTGCCAAGCGAAGATTTATCAAAATTTGGGAGGAACGGCAAACTTTGATAGACAAATTTGGAGGCAGTTCGGCGATACTGTCGGCTGGCGCCTAGGAGGAACTTGGTTGAAGTATGAAAATATAACTTTTGATATTACAGCGAATGTCGCCCACCTGCCCGTATTAATGTACTATGGTATTTGTGAGGGGGGTGGTTGGGTATATGTTGGAAAGGGTTGGGAGCGTTGGTCTCTTCTCTCGCGTCAAGACTTGAGCGATTGTAGCCTATAGGCTTACAGCATTTTGTAAGGGTTTATAACAGGTATATTTTCCACGAAGCCGGGCGGGTTCTCGGTTTTCGATACCTGACACCGAGGCATTTAACGCACCATTTAACGCGCCACATCATCCCCTTTTAACGCGTTCGATTCGATGGTGGGATGGATTCGGGCGATCGATCGAATGGTGGTACGCTTGGGGGTGGTGGTGGATTACGCTTCGCTAATCCACCCTACGGGATGGGATGGGATGGGATGGGGTGGGACGGAATGGGTTTACGGGTTTTCGGTTGGGTTTGGGTATGTTAATGGTAAATTGGTTTATTTGTAGGGGAAATGTCGGATTATCGAAGGCTGTATGTTGCCGGGGGAACCTATTTTATCACACAGGTGACTCATCAGCGGGAACCTTGGCTCTGTAGCGAGTTGGGGCGGAAAGGACTTCGAGAGGCGATCGAACACACCCGCGTTAAATATCCTTTCTCGATCGATGCTTTTGTCCTGCTTCCCGATCATTTTCATGTCCTCTTAACCTTGCCTCCCGACGATCGAGATTTTTCGGTAAGATTACGGTTAATTAAAACTTACGTTAGCCGATATTACCGACAGGAATTAGCGATCGATCGATCGCTTTCCCACTCCCGAGAGAAACGGGGAGAAAGCAATCTTTGGCAGAGAAGATTCTGGGAACGTTTAATCCGAGACGAACGAGATTTCGAGAATCACCGCGATTACATTCATAATAATCCCGTCCGACACGGCCTCTGTGAATCCCCGCGAGATTGGCCCTACTCCAGCATTCATCGTTTCCCCCCAACCCCATAACCCAAACCGACACCCGTAGGGAACCCGTAGGGTGGATTAGCGAAGCGTAATCCACCACCCCCACCGAAAAGCGTAATCCACCACCTCGCTTCAAGAAGGACAAAGCCATGATTGATATTAACGATTCTATTAAAAACTATTCCTATCTCGTGGAATTTTCTTCCGAAGATGAAGCCTATCTCGCTAAATGTTTAGAATTGGGAATTGTCGCCCACGGAGAAAGCCAAGAGGAAGCGATTCAAGAAATCAAAGAAGCGGTTAGAGTTCATCTATCGATGTTGCTAGAAGATGGGGATGAAATTCCCCGGCCGAAGTCAACGATCGCTCTTTTGTAAATCCCCGCGAGATAGGTACGTTTTCTAGTGGGACGGATTCTGGCGATCGAATGGTGGAGGATTGCACTCGCGACGCTCGTTTCGCGCCGGACGAGCGGGAGAGCGATCGCTCTCCCGAACCGGTCCAATTTCTATCCAAAGACGATAGATCAACTAAACTAGAGGTGGATGACGGTACGGGAAGAAAAATTTCGAGTTTCTGGCGCGTTCGCCGGGTCTCTATCCGGGAAACCGGAATCCCGGTAACAATACACCCATAGATAGATGTATTCGCGGATATGAGCGAAGTATTCGAGGAGTTGCAACAACAATGGCACGATCGCCTAGCGCGAGAGGCGAGTCACCTGACCGAACCCGAGCGGGAGGCGATCGTTCGTTGGTTGCTGGGGGACGATCTCGATCGCTGGGAAACCCTCGCCCCGGAAGAACTCGCCACGGCCGGCGCGGGATTAGCCTATCGCTGGCAGATCCTCCAAAAACGTTACCTGAAAGTCAACCCGACCCGCGCCTACCGCCATCTCCTCGATCGACTCGGCGCTTCCGTGACCCTACGCCAGAAAATCCGCGCCTGGGTAGCCACCAGTCGGGATCGACAACGGGCCGTCGCCGACGTGTTACAAGAGGTCATCCAGGAAATGTTGCAGGGCGATCGCTATATACAGTCCAGCATGGCCTCGATCGCGCGCTACCCGGTCGATCGAACCTTTCAAAACAACCTACTTTTCGCCACGCTGGAGGAATACGCCCTCCGACCGATCCGCGACCGACCGTTACTCGCCTATCGTTTCGTTAACTACCTGCGCCGTCAATCCAAAAGCGGCCTGACCAACGTTCCCCGCGAGGAGATGATCCGCGTCCTCTCCGACGAGATCGGGAGCGAAGGGGGCGAGAATACCGTCAGCCGGTTCGATCGAGAGGCGATCGCCGCCCATGAGGACGAGCGCGCCTACCGGGAGAATCAATACCTTCGCGCGAGAGTAAAACAACGATTCGCCGCCTATATCGCCGAAACGCTGGGAGAGGAGGCGGTAAACTGGTTTAACCTCTATCTATCGGGACAATCTCAGGAGTCGATCGCTCGATCGCTAAATCTGAGCGTCGGGCAAGTGTACCGTCTCCGGGAGAAAGTCGGCTATCACGCGATCAAAGTCTTCGCGCTCAAAGAAGAAACGGAAATCGTCGGCGAATGGCTAGAAATTACCCCGAAAGACCATAATTTCGGTCTGACCCCGACACGGTGGGAAAGCTTCTACGCGGGATTAACCCCCGCCGGAAAAGCGATTATCGACGGACTAAAAGCCGGGAAAACCCTAGAACAAATCGCCGAAAGTCTCGATCGTCGCCGAAGCTCGATCGTCAAAGAGTGGACGCAACTTTATTTAACCGCCCAAAGTCTACGGGGAAAAAATTGAATTATGTGGATTATTTCTAAAAAGGTGGGAGTCTTTACCCATTACCTGACCAATACCGGAACTTTTCAACCCGGTATCGAGAGAGCCAGTAAATTCCCCTCGAAAGAAATGGCCGATATCCTCGCCCGAAAACACGGGGGAATCGTGACACGAGCGTAACCGCGAGATCGTTTCTTTTCGATCGAGGGGGATGAATTAGCGGGACGACGCGATACGGATAGAACAACATACCGGCGAAGTCGCTAATTTCCGGATTCCGTCCACGCGGGATGGGAAAAGAGGGAGGCCGTGACGCGAACGCCGCGCAACTGGTTTAATAAAGGGAGATGACCGATCGGAGCGTCGAGAGTCCAGATAAAACCTTCCGGGTATTTCGTCCAATCGTTGCCGTTTTTCCAGCCGATTTTCGGCCAGAGTTTCGGGAAATCCTGCCCCACGGAAATCCATAACTTCCGCTGTACCGAGAAACCGAATTTCCCCTCCGAATGCACTCTCCAGAGAGCGTCGATCGTCCGGAGATCCTCGATCGGGAAAGCCGCCACCTCGGTAAAATACACGTATTTTCGGGCGATCGCTCCCTCTCCGGCCAATTCACACATCTTCTGACGGGTGAGACTGTCGGCGGTTTGAAAGTCCTGTTTGGCGAGTAATTCCTGAAGAAGTCGGTAATCGATGTCCCGCGCCGTCTTCAAGGGAACGCAACCGTTCGGAAAACGCTCGGCCAGAAATTGCCGGGCCCGATCGCTGTCCGACTGATAGAGCAGTTGATAGGCTTTCCCCGCGACCAAATTGACGGGATCGGTGGATGCCGCGACTAAATAATCCATTAACACGCTCAATCCCGCTTCTCCCGCGCCCGCGAGACGGGGGATCATCTGTAATTGATTTTTCTCCGATTCTGTCGGGAACTGACTCGCTAATTTCGAGATATCTTCGCCCGCGTCTTCCATTAAAGCTGATTGCCGATCGCTCATGCGCCCTACCCTGTCACCGTATTCTTACTACTAATAACACTAATCTGGAGTCACCGGGCGTTTTTGGGCGAGTGAAAAAGGGAGTTTTCGCGAGTTATCGATCGTACACTAAAAGAGAGAACTATTTTCGTCATCCCCGTCACCGATTCGGAAATTTCCCTCGCGAACGGGGTCGATCGACCGAAAACTCGAAAATTCTCGATTTAGTTGACAAAATACAATTATTATGCTAACGACGGAACCGCAAACCCGACCCTCCGGCCGAAATTATCTCGCGCGTCCGGATCGTCCCTCCCCGAATCAAACCCTATTACCGCTCACGGCGCGGGTAAACGACCTCGATCGCTTGGAAATCGGCGGCTGTGACGTGGCGACGCTGGTGGAACGCTTCGGCTCGCCCCTGTACATTCTCGATGAAGCGACCTTGAGAACCGCCTGCCGTCAGTATCGCCAGAGCTTTCAAACCTATTATCCCGGTCCCTCTCGGGTGATCTACGCCTCGAAAGCCTGGAGTTGTCTCGCGGTCTGCGCGGTGGTCGCCGGCGAGGGGTTAGGGTTCGACGTGGTATCCGCGGGCGAGATCCACACCACCCTCACCGCGCTCGATCTAACGGGCCGAACCGACACGCCGATCTATTTCCACGGGAATAATAAATCCCTCGCGGAACTGCGCTACGCCGTCGAATCCGGCTGTACGATTATCGTCGATAACTGGCTAGAACTAGAAATGCTGGCGGGATTAGACAGTAATTCGCCGATTCCTATCCTCCTACGTCTCACCCCCGGTATCGAGTGCCACACCCACGAGTACATTCGCACCGGACACCTGGACAGTAAATTCGGTTTCGATCCCAACCAGATCGAGGCGGTTTTCGAGTACGTTCTCTCCCAACCCGTCCTGCAATGCGTCGGTTTACACGCGCACATCGGTTCGCAGATTTTCGAGCGCCAACCCCATCAGGATCTAGCCGGGGTACTGGCGGAATGGTTCAAACTCGGGTTAGAAAAAGGACTTCCCCTAGAACAGTTAAACGTCGGCGGGGGATTGGGAATCCGCTACGTGGAAGAACACGATCCGCCGTCGATCGAGGAATGGGTGAAAGCCGTTTCCCTATCCGTGGCGAAAGCTTGCGACGATCGGGGCCTTTCCTACCCGTTACTGATCGCCGAACCCGGACGTTCCCTCGTCGCCACCGCCTGCGTCACCGCGTATACCATCGGATCGCGCAAGGAAATCCCCGATTTACGCACCTATATCGCCGTCGATGGCGGGATGTCCGATAACCCGCGGCCGATCACCTATCAATCCGTCTATCGCGCCGTGATCGCGAACAAGATGAGCGAGGAATGTCAGGAAGTGGTGACAGTCGCGGGTAAGCACTGCGAGTCCGGCGATATTCTAATAAAGGACATTTCCCTGCCGAGAACCGTACCGGGGGATATTCTGGTGGTCTTGGCGACCGGTGCCTATAACTACAGCATGGCTTCTAATTACAATCGTTTACCCCGACCCGCGGCGGTACTCGTTCACGAAGGAGAAGCGAACTTGATCCTGGAACGGGAAACCCTCGACGATCTACTGCGTCAAGACCGTTTACCCGCTAGACTCTCCCACCCGTAAACCTCATCCTCAGTCAGTCCCATGTCGGGTATCCCCCCTGACCTTCGCCGTCCGCTATCGTGGCTTGTCGCGCACGGCCTATCGATCGCCGATTTCGGATTAGTCCTCCTCCTCACCTACCTGATGCTCCTGATTATCGGCGAGCGTCGCACGTTCTGGATGGTGCGGGGACTGATCTTCTTGATGCTGGCCGCGGTGATCAGCGACAAGGTGGGATTGACGTTACTGGGGTTCGTGCTGGAGAAGTTGGTCTTGGGAGCGGCGGTCGCGATGGCGGTGATCTTCCAGTCGGAGTTCCGTCGCTTCCTCGAACTATTAGGACGGGGACAGATCCTCGAATTGTTCCACAAGAGCGCGCCGACCCCGAAAGCGGATAACGTGATCGACGAGTTGGTGGACGCGGTGAAGGATCTCTCGCAAAATCGCACCGGGGCGCTGATGGTACTGGAAACCAACGGGACGATCGATACCCGTGTTTTCGTCAACCCCGGTGTCCCCCTTAACGGCGAGGTTTCCAAGGAATTAATTCAAACCATCTTCCAACCGAAAACCCTGCTACACGATGGCGCGGTTTTCATCCGCGGGACGAGAGTGGTCGCGGCCGGGGTGATTTTACCCCTCTCGGAACGCAGTACCTCGCGGCAGTTGGGAACCCGTCACCGGGCCGCGATGGGCATCACCGAACGGGTAGAGAATTGTATCTGTATCGTCGTCTCCGAGGAAACCGGATCGATCTCCCTCGCGTCCGGGGGAACGCTCGATCGACCCCTGACGAGCAGTAAACTAAAAGAGCTTTTAGAAACCAAATTAGCGCCCTCCGGAGAAGGCGAAGTGGTCGCTCCGAGTTTGGGCCGTTTAGGGCGTACAATTGGCATACAAGGTCGCCTCCTCCTACAAAAAATCTCGCGCTCGCCTAAATCGACCCCGAAAGATAGAAAATGACTGCCAAGCAAATCGTGTTACAAGAACTGCCGAGTGATTTGGACAAAAGCCGTCTGCCCGAACACGTCGCGGTAATCATGGATGGAAACGGTCGTTGGGCGAAACAGCGCGGACTTCCCCGCATTATGGGCCATCAACGGGGAGTGGACGCGCTCAAGGATTTATTACGCTGTTGTCGCGATTGGGGAATTCCCGCGTTAACGGCCTACGCGTTCTCGACGGAAAACTGGGGTAGACCGTTGGAGGAAGTGGAATTTTTAATGACGCTATTCGAGCGGGTTCTACGGCGAGAACTGCGGGAAATGATGGAAGAGAACGTTAAAATTCGTTTTATCGGCGATCTTTCGGCGCTCCCGTCTTCGTTGCGCGAGGAGATAGAGCGATCGCAACAGGAAACCGCCAAGAATACGGGGATTCAATTCACCGTGGCGACCAATTACGGGGGACGACAGGAAATTCTGCAAGCCTGTCGGGCGATCGCGCGTCACGTACAGGAAGGAACCGTTTCCCCGGAAGCGATCGATGAATCTCTCTTTGAACAGCATCTCTACACCGAGGGGATTCCCCACCCGGATCTTTTAATCCGTACTAGCGGGGAACTGAGAATCAGTAATTTTCTCCTCTGGCAGATGGCTTACGCGGAGATCTACGTCACGCGGACTCTGTGGCCGGATTTCGATCGGGTTCAGTTCCATCAAGCTCTGAAGGAATACCAAGACCGCGATCGCCGTTTCGGTAAGGTGTAGAGGAAGGCAGGAGGCAGGTAGAAGCTGGAAAAATTCACCTTGAAAGCCGATCGCCGGGAGCTATAACTTCCTAGAGAAAGATCGTTAAAAAACAGAGGAAAAACGCTTCCGTCCATTCGACTACCGCGCCGTAGGTGTCCCCCGTGTGGCCGCCCAAACGTCGATCGAACCAGTAACCGGTCGCGAGAGCGATCGAACTCCCGACAACCCCCGAGAGAATCCCCGTCCATCCCCCGAAACCGAGTCCGATGAATCCCAACAATCCCCCGAAACAATCCAGGGGAGCGCGAAATTGAGTTTTATGAAACGCGCCTTTCCCGGTGGGTTTGAGGTAGGGATAGAGAGCGATCGCCATCACCTGACCCCAGCGCCCCCAAACGAGCGCCATCGGGTACACTAACAGCCGATTTTCCCCGATATCCGTTAAAGCGGCGATTTTTAGCAACAATACCATCGCCACCGCCATCACCCCGAAAGCCCCCGTCACGCTATCGGACATTACTTGTAAACGCCGGTCGGGATCGGTGACGGCTAATCCGTCCGCGGTATCGCTCACCCCGTCTAGATGTAACCCTCCCGTCAAATACACCCAAACCCCGACGATCAGGACGCTTCGGGTGAAAACCGGCATCGATAACCGCGCCAGGCCGAGATCCAGCGCTCCTAAAAATAACCCCAACAGTAACCCCACGAGGGGAACCCAGCGCGCGATCCGATCGAAACTCGTCCAATTCTGGGGGACGGGAACGATCGAGTAGAAGGCGATCGCCCCGAAAAACGATTTTCCCTCTTGACAAATAAAATTAAATATGGTATACAAAATCGTCGCTTTACAACCGTCGGCGCTCCTCATGGTAACGCGAGAGGGCGCTATCGAGGCCGGGGAGTAAATCGCCCCGATCGCTTCCAAGGACGCTATAGACGGGACGGGGCGCGATCCAGCCTAATTCGCGGCCCGGGCGCGCGATCAGTCGATCGAGCCGGATTCCCGCGTCTTTCGCCGCGATCCGTACCAGTTCCGCCCAATCGATCGCCCCGCGGTTCGCCAGATGCCACACCCCGCGCTCGCTATCGACGAGCAGATCTAGGGTAGTCTGCACGAGATCCGGGACGTAAGTGGGCGAAACGATGATATCTTCGGCGGCCGTGAAAGATTCCCCGGCTTCCAGGTGACGCAGGGCGATCGTCACGAAATTATACTCGTCCCAGGGCCCGAAAAACGCGCTCGTTCTGACCACTAACGCGTTCTCGCGCGCCAGTAACACCCGTTCCTCGGCCAGCGCCTTACTCCGTCCGTACACGTTCATCGGGGCGACGGGATCGATTTCCCGATACGGCGTTCGATTCTCGCCGTCGAAAACTAAATCCGAGGAAAAAGTGACGAATTTCGCCCCGTGACGCTCGCAGGCGATCGCTAAAGTTTCCGCGCCTTCCGTATTGATTTTATAACACAGGTCGCTTTCCCGTTCCGCGTCATCCACGCGCACGTATCCGGCCGCGTTCACAACCGCCCAAGGTCGTAACTCCGCGAACAAAGTTTCTACCGCGTCGGGATCGGTAATATCGATGTCGTTTCGGGTTAACGATCGGGAATAAATCCCTCTCGATTCGCATAAACGGGCGAAAGCGTTGCCTAATGTTCCCCTCGCGCCGACAATGACGAGGGGACGGCTCACGATTACCGTTTCCGTTTTCGGGATGGTATCCTGGTAGAGTAACCGGCTCGATCGATGCCACCATCCCGGCGTTTCCAGTAACGGGTGATCCGCGGGACAACCGAGGGAGAGATCGCGGATTAAACGGGCTAAAGCGGTCGGTCGCGGCGGTTGGGAACGTAAATCGAAAACTCCCACCTCGTAATGACCGTTCGATCGAGTTACCAGACTATTCCAATCGAAACTGCCCAATAAAGCCCAGGCCGTGATCGCCCGGACTTCTATCCCTTCCTCCCGCGCTTGACAGGACTCGCGCCAGACCTCGTATAGCCAGCGCGTTTGTTCCTCGCGGGTGCAGTGGATGTGAGCCTCGGTAATCGCGATCGGTAGACGATATCTTTCCCAAGCTTCCCGTAATATCGTTCTGATTCCCGCGATCCCGTCCTCTCTCACCCGTACCGCTTCTACATCCGCGTATCGATGTTTTCCGTTGCCCCCATGAGTAGACGGGGGATATCGATCGAGATTTTCATCGAGATAGCGATCGCTGGTTAAATAGTGATTGATGCCGAGGATATCCGGCGGACAGGGGCGATCGAGAAACCAGTCTAATTCGGGGTCAGAAATGCCGATATAACGCAAATAATGCCCCATCGGACAATCGCGGGTCACTTTCCCCATCAACAGGTCGAAACTCAACCACCGGCGCTCGTTCTCGAAATCGGCCTGATAGGATAGCGTCGGGGTACTGTAAATTTTGCCTAAATCTTCGGTTTGAATCAATCTCGCTGTCGGATTGACCTCGCGAATCGCCTCGATCGCCAGAATCACCGCTTTACACTGATTTAACAGCGCGCGGGCGAAAGTGAGGGGATCTTTCCCGTGGGGATACCAATGACCGTATAAGCCGCTAAAACGAGCCGTTGTGAGGGGTTCGTTGACGGGGGTATAATCCGTTAGCCAGGGATAGCGATCCGCCACGGCGCGGGCGTAATCGGCTAATTTCTCCGGGAAACGGGGATCGAGTAAGCTGGTGTGCCGCGGGCCGCTTCCGTGATGGACGAGGCCGGCGATCGGACGGATATTCAACTCCCGTAATTTTTCCAGTCTCTCGTCGGCCCAAGACCAATCGATCGAACCGTTTTCATCCGGCGCGATCCTCTCCCAGAGTAGCGGGTAACGGAGCGCGGCAATTCCCAATTCGGCGAACATTTCCAGATCTTCGAGCCTTCGATCGTGTCCGTTACGCGTTAATTGGTCGAAATAATCCTCACCCACCCGATTTACCGTACATTCAATCCCCGCCCACATTTCTAACGGGGATTTTCTCGCGAGATCGTTCATAACGTTCAGTTTTTCCGCTTTTTTCTAGACCGTGGGGTGGATTAGCGAAGCGTGATCCACCAAGAAGCAAGAGCCGGGAGAATAGAGTCAACAAGAGTAAAGGTAAACATCCTGAAAAGTAGCCTTTTCCCTTTCCCCCTTCCCCTTTTCCCTAAGCTCGAACCTTCGTCGCGATCTTTTTGTACTCGGCTAACGCTTGCGCGACACAGTGATCCATATTCAGATACTTATAGGTCGCCAGCCGTCCCACGAAATAGGTTCCCGCGGTCGCTTCCGCTAATTCGCGGTATTTTTTATAAATTTCCTGATTTTCCGGGCGGGGAATCGGGTAGTAGGGATCGCCGTCGCCGGTGGGAAATTCATAGACGATGCTGGTTTTCGGATGTTCTTGACCGGTGAGATACTTGAACTCGGTGATCCGCGTGTAGGGGTGTTCGTTGGGATAGTTGACCACCGGCGCGCTTTGAAAAACGGGGATATTATGGGTTTCGTGCTTGAAGTGTAGGGAACGATAGGGCAGTTTCCCGAAACGGTACTCGAAAAATTCATCGACCGGCCCGGTATACACCATCTCCCGACAGGGTATCGCTTTCTCGATCTCCCGGTAGTCGGTATTCAGCATGATTTTAATATTCGGGTGGTTCAGCATATTCCGGAACATCCGCGTGAAGCCGTGGAGGGGCATCGCTTGATAGGTATCGGTAAAATAGCGATCGTCGCGATTGGTACGCGTCGGGATACGGGCGATCACCATTTTATCTAGTTCCGAGGGATCGAGTCCCCACTGTTTGCGGGTATAGTTGCGGAAAAATTTCTCGTACAGTTCGCGACCGACTTTCGAGATCACCACGTCCTCGCTAGTACGGATACACTCCCGCGGTTCCGCGAGAGATTGATAGAATTCCTCCACCTCGAAGGAATTTAATTTCATGCCGTAAAGGGTGTTAATCGTGTCCAGATTGATCGGAATCGGCACTAATTGCCCGTCCACGCTGGCGCGCACGCGATGTTCGTAGGGCCGCCATTTCGTGAACAGGGATAGATACTCGAACACCTCGCGGGAATTGGTGTGGAAGATGTGGGGGCCGTATTTGTGGACGAGAATCCCCGATTCATCGTAGTGATCGTGAGCGTTGCCGCCGATATGGTCACGTTTATCGACGATTAGGACTTTTTTGCCGAGTTGACTGGCTAATCGTTCGGCGATGACCGCGCCGGAAAATCCCGCGCCGACGACGAGATAATCGAAAACATAGTCGCGTTTGTTATAGTTAGGCGCGCTCGGAATGCCAGTTTTCGGGGTATCCTGACGCGAGGGGGTCGGTGAGGAAGTGCCGACGGCGACCGCGGAATCGATCAACTGCATCATCGATGACCAGGTACGATCCCAGGATATCTGCTCTAAAAACGCGTCTACCCGCGATAACCAGCCGGATTTCGCGGTATCTTCCCGCAGGGCCGCTTCTACGGCGGCGACAAAGGCTTTCGGGGTGTCGGCGACGCGTACCAGTTTAGAATCGCCGTAGGGACGCACCACGTCGCGAATGGAGGTGGAAACGACCGGTTTTCCGGCGGCGAGGTATTCGGGGGTTTTCGTCGGGCTGATGTAACGGGTGGAATCGTTACGCGCGAAGGGAAGCATGGCGACATCCCACCCGGCGAGATAATGCGGTAACTCTTGGTAATCTTTACTCCCGAGATAATGAATGTTTTTGCGTCGCGGTAGGGTTTCGGGGTCGATTTTGACTACCGGGCCGATGATGACCAATTGCCAATCCGGTCGCGCGTCGGCGATTCCGGCGAGGAGTTGGAGATCCATGCGTTCGTCGATCACTCCGAAAAAGCCGAGACGGGGACGCGGAATACCGGCCTGATCGATCGGGTCCTCTCGTTTTTCCCGTCCTTGATTGAAATGCGCCACATCGACGCTACTGGGAAAGGCGTAAACGTGGGGATGTTGTTTTACCTTGCTCTCGTAAAGACTCTGACCGCCGGTAAATACGAGATCGGCTTTCTGGAATAGTTCGGCCTCGCGCTGTTTTAACTCGGCCGGCGCGTTTTTAAACGCGGATAATTCATCCATGCAATCGTAGACGATCGCCCGCGGTTTCCAGTGACGGGTGAAACCCAAACTCATCGGCGTGTAATACCAGCAGATATATTCCTCGATTCCCTCCTCTTCCATCCATCGATCGAGCGATTCCCGTAAAATCGTATTGATTTCTTCTTCGCTTAATCCGCCCGGCAGACGGGGAACCACTACCGTCACCCCGCTTTTATCTCCCGTCACTTCCAATCGCCGATCGCTCCCCGGTTCTCCGAAAATCGGCTCCTCGATAAAAAAAACGCGCCGTTTCGTCGCGCACCGACTCAACAGGTGTTGCGGTCTTTGATAAACGAAATTCCAGCGTAAATGGGATAGACAAATTAAATCGGGGATACTCGCTTCCTCTCTCGCCGGAAGAGATCGATCGGGTGCCGGGATCTTCCGGCGAGAGCGATCGACCGAGGGTAATTCCGTTAACTTCGGGATTTTACTTTCAATATTCGGTACGGAACGCTCGTTTTTAAGACCATTGCTTACTATTTTATTATCCGTCATATCTTTTCTCGAAAATTTATTCTATATAATGGCGAGATCGATAGGTGAAAAACGCGCGAAAATATCCCTCGAAACCAATCTCCAGTCGGTTTGGTTTGTCAATGTCGATATTCCAGGTAAAATGCCTATCTATAAACCTAGGCTACGGCTACCGCTCGTTTCGAGCTTCTATCGTAGGTTTCAAATACCTTACACCTAGAGTGATAATCCAGTTTTCGGTAAATTATAAAATCTTTTTCCAGTACGATCCCATCAATTTTAAACCCGATCGAGTCCTTAAAAAAATTTTTTAAAACCCGATAAAATATAGTTGTATCGATCATTTTGTATGCCATAATATCACGGTTAGCAATTACGGATTTACCCGACGCTCTCATCCACGATACAGTTAGGTTCGGATGAATTCGTAGTCACTAAAACGAGTAAATATTTCGCTATCTTGTGGGCTAGATATTGATGGATTCGTTTAACCTCGATAAACTACCCTGTCAAATCGCCGCCTACCCGCGGCCGCAGTTGACAAGAGGGTGCTGGTACAGTCTGAACGGGCCGTGGCGATTCGCCTTCGATGACGCGGGGCGATGGACGCGGCCGGGGGACATTGACCATTGGACACATCGTATAGAAGTTCCCTTCGCGCCGGAATCTGTCAAAAGTGGGATCTCGGATACGGGCTTCCACCCGAACTGTTGGTACGAGCGCGAGTTTCCCACCCCGTTCGGTGAGGGACGCTTGATCCTACACTTCGGCGCGGTGGATTATCGGGCCCGCGTCTGGGTCAACGGGCAGTATATGGGAGAACACGAGGGGGGCCACACTCCCTTCTCGTTCGAGATTACCGGCGCGCTGAACGAGTCCGGGATCACGACCGTGACCGTTCACGCGGCCGACGACCCCAACGATCTGGCCAAACCGAGAGGGAAACAGGATTGGCAGTTGGAACCGCACAGTATCTGGTATCCCCGGACTAGCGGGATCTGGCAGACCGTCTGGCTGGAGTGGGTGGAGGAGACCTATATCGATCGAATCCGCTGGACCCCCCATTTCGAGCGCTGGGAGATCGGTTTCGAGGCTTTCGTCAACGGTTCGCGGCAGGATAACCTCCAGGTGAAAGTGAAGCTCACCGCTAACGGGACGGTTCTGGTCAACGATAGCTATACCGTGATTCACGGCGAGGTTCACCGCAGGATCGCGCTCTCCGACCCCGGTATCGACGATTACCGCAACGAATTGCTCTGGAGTCCCGAAAAACCGACGCTAATTCAGGCGGAAATCCAACTTTGGGATGAGGACGAACTGCTCGATCGGGTGCATTCCTACACGGCCTTGCGGACGGTGGGTATCCAGCGGGATCGCTTCACCCTCAACGGTCACGCCTATTACTTGCGTCTGGTACTCGATCAGGGCTACTGGCCGGAATCGCTGATGACCGCGCCGGATGACGACGCGTTGAAACGGGACGTGGAACTAGCCAAGGCGATGGGTTTTAACGGCGTTCGCAAGCACCAGAAAATCGAAGATCCGCGCTTTCTGTACTGGGCGGACGTGTTGGGTCTGTTGGTGTGGGAGGAAATGCCCAGCGCCTACCGGTTCACCCCGCAAGCCGTGAGCCGGATGACGCGGGAGTGGATGGAGGTGATCGATCGAGATGTCAGCCATCCCTGTATCGTCGCCTGGGTTCCCTTTAACGAATCCTGGGGCGTTCCCAACCTGACCGTTACCGAAGCCCACCGCAATTACGTTCTCGCGCTGTACCACCTGACGAAAACCCTCGATCCCACCCGGCCGGTGATCGGGAACGACGGTTGGGAGAGTACCGACACCGATATCCTCGCGATTCACGACTACGACCACGATCCGAAAAGATTGGCCGAGCGTTACGGCTCGGAAATGAAATTAACCGACCTTTTCGCCCGCGAACGCCCTGGCGGCCGGGTTCTCACCCTCGACGGCTATCCCCACAACGGTCAACCGGTGATGTTAACCGAGTTCGGCGGTATCGCCTACACGCCCCCGAAAGATCCCGACGGACAGAAAGCCTGGGGATACGTGCGGAGTTGGCAGATCGCGGAATTCCGGGAACGGTACACGGCGCTGTTGGAGACGGTCAACCGGATCGAGTTGTTCGGTGGCTTCTGTTACACCCAGCTAACCGATACGTTCCAAGAGGCCAACGGGTTATTATACGCCGATCGAACCCCCAAGTTCGAGATCGAGGCGATCGCTAACGCGACCCGAGGCAGAGGACGCGAAGCGATCGGGGAGGTTACACTGACCTCGAACGGATCGTCGGATGATAATGTACGTCCAAAAGCTACAGAAGCCGGATGGTCGCCCGCTAATCCTGTACAGTCGGCAACCCCTTGCGGGGGAACTCCGGGCCCCTAGCCCGAGTAACGAACCGGTGTCGGCGAACCCTCATTTCCGCTGGCATCCCTTACGGGGCGAATGGGTGGCCTACGCCAGTCATCGACAGGGACGGACTTTTTTGCCGCCCCCGGAATACAATCCCCTCGGCCCGACGGTCGATCCCGCTTTCCCCACGGAACTACCGGAGGGAAAGTACGACGTGGCGGTGTTCGAGAATCGGTTCCCGTCGATGACCCTGGCGGCCCGCGACGCGCCGGCCTCGATCGTGGAAACCCTTCCCGCGAAGGGAGTCTGCGAGGTAGTGGTTTTCACGCGCGACGCTAGGGCCTCGATCGCCACGCTGTCGATCGATCATTTGGACTTACTCCTACAGGTTTGGGGCGATCGAACCCGCGAACTCGGTTCCCGACCGGAGATCGAGTACGTTCTCCCCTTCGAGAATAAAGGGGTCGAGGTGGGTGTCACCCTACACCACCCCCACGGCCAGATCTACGCGTACCCGTTCGTTCCCCCCGTTCCCGCGCGAATGTTAGAACAACAGGCGCGATTTTACCGGGAAAAGGGAAAGGGCTTACTCGCCGATCTCATCGCTAGGGAGATCGCCGACGGACAACGGGTAATCTACCAAGATGACGGGGCGATCGCCTTCGTTCCCGTCTGCGCGCGCTATCCCTACGAGGTCTGGATCGCCCCGATCGAACCGGTCGCGACCTTCGAGGATCTATCCCCATCCCAACGGCGGGGACTGGCGCGGGCGTTAAAAACCGTCACCCTCAAATACGACGGTCTCTGGAATCGCTCTTTTCCCTACCTCATGGCTTGGTTTTCCGCCCCCACGGACGGGAAAGCGTACCCTCACGCTCATTTACACGCCCAGTTCTATCCTCCCTACCGCACGAGCGATCGATTGAAATACCTCGCCGGGACGGAACTCGCGGGCGGGATGTTCGCCAACGACTCGATTCCCGAGGAAAAAGCGCGGGAATTACAGGAAGTCGCGGTTTCGATCGAAGAAACGGTGCATTTCTGAAGGAGGCGATCGGGCGAGACTTTACCACACTTTTCCCGAAAATTATTTTTTCTTCTCTCTCACTCGACCTATTCAATAAATCCGTAGAAAAAAGTTTTGAAATCCGGAGTTTTCCCGATGCACAAGCGAATTCTAACCCTTTTTACTTTTTTTGTGGTGGGAGTGATTTTAACCGCGGGTTACGCCATCTTCTCCCCTCACGATAGCGCCCTTAACGCCCAGACCTCGATCCCGAGTTCCACCAGTCCCTCGCCGTCTCCAAGGAAGACCCCGAGCGGTTCCGGCACGACGAATCAACGGGTGACTCCCTCTAGTCCCGGCACGACGAATCAACGGGTGACTCCCTCTAGCCCCGGCACGACGAATCA
>NZ_JBAFSM010000052.1:0-33658 GCF_036688125.1 Pannus brasiliensis CCIBt3594
GGGAACGTCATCCTTTCTATTAATCCATACGCGTTCACGCTCACGATCCCGTTCTGGTAGCCCTCAAGAAGTAATGATGATAGAATAGTCGCCGAAACCCACGTCTCTTTCCGCCATGCCTAATTGCCCCGCTTGTTCGTCCTCCCGAACCGTCAAGAACGGACACATCCACACGGGGAAACAAAGATTTAAGTGTCACGATTGTGGACGGCAAATCGGGTCAAATCCAGATAAAAAGATGATAGATGCGGCAACAAGGGAGCTTATCGACCGTTTGCTGCTTGAACGTATCTCTCTCGCCGGAATAGCTCGCGCGGTTCGGGTGTCCGAGCAATGGCTCCAAGATTACGCGAATCGGAAATACGCGGCGGTTCCTCGGGTTATACAGGTATCCCCCCAAAAAAAGGCAAGCTAACGATTCAATGTGATGAATTATGGTCGTTCGTGGACAATAAAGGCAATAAACAATGGGTTTGGCTGGCGATTGACGCGAAGACCCGAGAAATTGTCGGGGTCTATATCGGGGCGAGAGACGAGGGAGCCGCCCGGGAATTGTGGAAATCCTTACCCCCTGTCTACCGACAATGTGCCGTTGCCTACACGGATTTCTGGGCGGCCTACGGGGCGGTATTACCGAGTAAACGGCATAAAGAGGTGGGAAAGGAGACGGGCAAAACCAGTTACATCGAGCGCTTCAATAATACCCTTCGGCAGAGGGTGTCTCGTTTAGTCCGAAAAACTTTGTCTTTTTCCAAATCCTTAGAGAATCACATCGGGGCGATCTGGTATTTTATCTATCACTATAATTCCTCTTTGGATTTATCATTACGTGTTTAGCACTACCAAAACGTGGATCGAGCTAATCCTCGTGAACGATGGAACGCCCGATCGAGCGGGTAGGTTTGGGCGAGGACAGAGCGAACCGTCTGGACGCTCTAGGGTTCGGCGTTATAGACTGGAACAATAACAGAGACGGGTTTCCTAATTTCTACCCGGATTTCGGCTAAGAGCGACGCTAGACTTCGATATATCCCGTTATCGCCGTCCGCTATCCTCGATCGTGTTCGCGTTAACGTCTAACTTGACGATCGCGAGCGCGATCGATCGTTTCCCCTTCTTACCGATCTCTAAAATTATGCCGACAGTTGAAGAACTGAAACAACAGAACGAGTTACCGGCGATCGTTACCGACGATCGCGGCATCATTATCCACGTAAATCACGCTTTTGAAGCGATTTTCGGCTGGAGTTACGTGGAAATCGTCGGTCAGGCGCTGACGGTGATTCTGCCCGTTTATTTTCAGGACGCGCATCACTTAGGTTTCGCTCGCTTTAGCACCACGGGGATCTCTACCGTTCTTAACCATCCCCTACAACTGAAAGCCGTTACCAAGGACAATCGGGAAATCGAGTCCGAACATTTTATCGTCGCCGAAAAACAAGACGGCCACTGGATATTCGCCGCCACTCTCCGCCCCCTGGAAGACTGAGCGCGGGTAAAAAGCCATCAACATCGGCTTTCCGTCCGCTTTTTCCATCCGATCGACGTTTCCCCTCGGGATTCGAGCGAACTCCCGTAACCCTTCATTTTTGGCGGTCTAGAGCTTTACAATCACGTTTTAGCGTGAATAGACGAGAGAGCCACGCGGTACGGACGCGTGGCGGTCAGCGCGGGATGAGAGCGGCGGTCTAGAAAATTGCCGAGTCCTCTTATCGCTTCTAGGTGGGTTATGTTTCGCGAATCCACCCCCCGGTCTGCCTCCTGCCTTCTTTATGTTTTCCCTGAAAGCTGATAAATTTCCTCGGCAACGCGCTTGAGCCGCCGTAATTGCGCTTTCATGTCGTCTTTCGTCCAGCGAGCGGCGAATTGTTGGAAACCCCAGCCGACGATCGGGTTGGGGATCTCGAACTCGAAACGGTTTAGTAAACAGGTTCCTCGATCGTTCGGTTGGCACTCCCAGCGATCGCGACCGCGGAAAAAGCCGTCGAACTGCCAGACGATTAACCCCGGTTCCCGCTCGATCACCGTACTCTTCAAAGTGGGTCGGATCACGGGAATTTTAATCACGAAACGACTTCTCCCGCCGATATCGGTCTTCCACTCGCCGATCGGTTCGCATTGCAGGGCGGGATTCAGCCAGCGGTGCATTAGTTCTAGATCCGTAAAACAGCGTTCCACCATCGTCGCGCTGGCGTTAATCTGGATCGATTGCTCGAATACTTGACTGGATGACATTAATGTGCTTTCTCAACGCGGGGCTACCTCTTTACCCTCGATTGTAAGGCATTCCAAACATAACGATCGATCTATACCCGGTGCCGAAAACATCTATAAATATCTAGGTTAGGTTCGATTAGAATAAAAAGTAGTTATATATACTCAGTCGTATGAGACACCCCGATCGAGAAGTTCTGATCCTGGCGACGATCGCTTCCCTGTTAGCGCTGGTCGCGGAAGTGGCGATCGCTTTCTGATTCCCCCGATACCATCGGCCAGTTTTTGATCCGGCCGAAAAGAGAACGAATCCCGCGAGGATCGCTAGAAATCGGCGATTTCCAGGCACTCGATCTCGGTTCGGGAGCGAGCGCACCCCCGTCCCCCGAGCGATAGAGGGGCGAAATTCGACAATTCCCATAAGTGGTAGAGGTCGATTTATATCTCTCTATGGTATCGTGAGGGAATCAAAGTATTATCGGTGAGCGCGTCCATGAGTATTAGCGTGACGGGTCAAGTGCGACGGATCGAGATAGGGATGGGAGCCTGGGCGATCGTCAGCGATAGCGGCCAGACCTACGAGTTACTGAAACCCCCGAAGGATTTAGCCATACCGAACCTGAAAGTCAGAGTTACCGGACAAGTTCGCGAGGATGTGATGACGGCCGCGATGATCGGGCCGGTATTGGAAGTCAGTTCTTTCGAGGTTTTGGCGTGACGCGCGGGGAATCTCCTAAAAACGGATTTTTCGTGTGAATCCTCTTGAAAATTTGGATAACCGTACTACAATAGACAGCAACTTTGTCTTAGGAACATCGCGATAGTCTAAACATATCTGTATAGATCGAGCCGTTCGTTGTTGCCTAAGTTGGTGTGAGGAGTGAACCGAATGAATTTCCGCGATAGTGCCTTGACGATTCTCCAAGAAACGAGTCGGACGTTTTATATCCCGATCAGCCGTTTGCCCGATCGACTCCTGGACGCGGTAGCCTCCGCCTATCTCTGTATGCGGGCGATCGACGAAGTGGAAGACCATCCGGAACTCGATAGTTTCACCAAGGCCAAGCTTTTACGACAAATGAGCCTGAATTTGCAATCGGGAACCGAACACTCGACCATCGAAGACTTTTGCCAGGGCTTAACCCATCAAGATCTCCTACCGGAAGTTACCCTGAGAGTGGGCGAGTGGGCGATGTTAGCCCCCTCCTCGATCGCCCCGCGCGTATGGGACGCGACCGCCGCGATGGCCGATCGCATGGCCTACTGGGCGGAAAATAACTGGGAAATTCGCACCGAAACCGAACTCGATCGATATACCTTCAGCGTCGCCGGCGCGGTGGGTTTACTCCTCTCCGATCTCTGGGGCTGGTACGACGGAACACAAACCAATAGAAGTTACGCGATCGGTTTCGGTCGCGGTCTCCAGGCGGTGAATATTGCCCGCAACCATAACGAAGACCTCCGGCGCGGGGTGAGTTTCTTCCCGGACGGCTGGACGGTTAGAGACATCCACGACTACGCCCGTCGCAATCTCCAGTTAGCCGACCTCTACACCGAATCCCTCCCCAAAGGCCCCGCCCTCGATTTCTGCAAAATTCCCCTAGCCCTCGCCCACGGAACCCTCAACGTCCTCGCCCTAGGCAAAGAAAAGCTCAGCCGTAGCGACGTGATAGCCCTCGTTCAGCAGATCACCCGGTAGGGGTGGGAAGATGGGGGAGATGGAAGAATTTTTCGGGCAAAAGGGGAAGGGGCAAAGGGAAAAGAGCTTTCTTAATTCTGTTACCTTTACCCTTTCACCTCCCTCACCTCCTGCTTGCCTACACCGTCAATTCTTTCTTTTCCGTGACTTGTAGCAGTTTTTCCCGATCCTTGCGGCGTTTTTTGGCGTAGAGTTGGATGGCGGCGACCATGAAGATCACGAGGGCGACGATCAGCCAGGTGGTTAGATCGAGGGGTAATTGACTCTTGAAGATCGCTAATAAGACGATAACGACCAATAACAGCGTCGGGGCTTCATTTAACGCCCTAAACTGTTGACCCGTCCATTTGCACTCGTTTTTTTCCAACTGTTTCATGATCCGCCCGCAGTAGAAGTGATAGATCAACAGCAGGGCGACGAAGGATAATTTGATATGCAACCAACCGGATTTTAAAACTTCCGGTTCGGTGGAGATCAGTCCGATCGCCATCGCCACCGTCACCACCATGCCCGGCGTGGTAATGATATTGTAAAGGCGCTTTTCCATGATCTCGTACTGCGCCTTAAGAATGCTCCGTGCGGGTTCGGGTTGTTCCGCGGCCTCCGCGTGATAGACGAACAGCCGGACGAGGTAAAACAACCCCGCGAACCAAACCACCACCCCGATCAGGTGAAACGCTTTGAACCAATAGTAAGCCATAGTCTATACCGTGCGATGCGAGTACCGAGTTACCTAGTGTAAAGTGTGTCCGAACCCCGCGGGCCGATCCTATAAAAAAGTTTAAACTCACCGGGGGAGCCGGAGGGAGAGCGCTCGATAGATTCCGCGCACTTTTCCCGACAAGTAACATCTCGTGGACTTTTCAGGCTAATTTTATGTTTTAGAACAAGCTCATAATACTTATTCAATAAGGCTATTTTGTAGGATACACTAACAAAGTGTAGTGCGTTGCAAATCAGTATAATTTTAGCAAGCTGAAGGCGGTTGATAGTGTTGGTTGTACTATAGTCACGGGTTTAAAGTGTGGGAAAAGATGAAAGGTAACGGAACGCCCGATCGATTTTCAATATCCCCCGCGTTCGGCGTTTTTCGGTTATCGCGACGTTAGATGATCGAGGTTCTGTAGGGTTTGTACCTCTCTTCCAAAAAGTTTCAGATCTTCCCACTGAAAGAATTGATTGAATTCCAGAATCTTGAGAATGACCGGTTGTTGACTCTGAAGATCCCGCGCGCGAAATGTCCGTCTTCCGGCTTTATGGATAAGTTCCTCGCGGATCTGATAGTGATCGAGCAAAATCGTATCGGGTTCTATCGTCATCTCCCGTGTCAATTCTCAAAAATTCTTTCCTCCAATTATCGCTCTTCTATCGGTATCGGGTAGGTTCCTGTGAGAAACAAAGTCAGAAACCGTTATCGGGTAAGGAATTCACGGGAGTCAATCCCCTCTAAGTTCCGAGCGAGAGAAACTGTTAGGAAATCGACATTCAAACCCTTACCACGAGGGGAATCGAACCTCTCGCCCGTTCGATAGCGATCCCATAGTGATAAAAAAGCGTTATACTACATTACTCCTTGTTTTGTTCCAGCATATCTCGAATACTTTCAATGCCGATAAGACCGGGCATTCCCGTTCCGGAATTGGCCGTCGGCACGAAGATCATCGTCGATTTTCCTTCCATACACATCTCGTAGAGCATATTCATCGATCGCAATTGTAAAGCCGTAGGATTCTGATGGTATTTATTCGCGGCTTCACAGATCGCGTCGAAGGCCAGTCCCTCGGCTTCCGCTAATTTAATTCTCGCGCGTTTCTCTCTATCCGCGGCCGCTTCTCTCGCGATCGCGTCTTCCAATTCTTTGGCGACAATGACATCTTTAATTTCCACCCCGACGACGAGAACCCCCCACTGGGAAACGAATTCCGCGATGTGTTGTAGAATAATATCGCCGATTTTATCTCGTTCGGATAGAAGTTCATCGAGGGTAGATTTCCCCACCATATCCCGGATCGAGGAACGTACTGCTAATCGTGTCGCTTCGTGATAATTATCTACCTTGAGAATCGCAGATTTGACATTGTTCACCTGATAGAAAATAATCGCGTCTACTTCCACGGGGACGTTATCTCGGGTTAAGCCCCGTTGTAAGGGAACCGTATAGGTATTGATCCGGATATCGATGGTATGCTGAACTCTTTGAATGATGGGAATAAAGAAATATAGCCCCGGATTGATAACCTTGCTAAAACGTCCCATCGTGAAGAGTGTCTTGCGGTTCCACTCGTCGCAAATGCCGAAACCATTTAACCCGAACACGCTAAAGAAAAAAAGAACGACGGCAATTCCGATAATTATTTCCATTTTCCTAACCTTCCTCTGGTAGATTCTCCGTGAAATTGAGTAGATACATCCTGAAAGATAATGGCTTTCAGTACCGTTGTCTCGAAAGTAGACGCGTTTACCCGATCGAAAAATCGATTATTTTTGTGGTGGGGTTACTTGCGAGGGATCGATATTGATGAGAGGGATCGATCCATTGCCCCCCATCACCGTGGGAAACCGGCCGTCCCATTTTTCGATCGCTTGTTTTTGTAAAATCTGCGCGTTCAGAGATTGTTTGAGAAGTTTCTGGGCTTCCGCTTTTCCTTTAGCCCGAATAATTTCCGCTTCCGCTTCTCTTTTCGCCGTTTCTCGATCCTGTTCCGCTATCTGTTTCCGCTCGATCGAGGCTTTAAATTCATCGGAAAATGATAAATTCGTCAAGGCCACCTCATTCACAACAATACCGTATTTATCGAGCTTCCCTTTGATTTTTTCCTCGATCTCCAGTTTCAAATTCTCTCTTTGCTTGAGAATTTCTTCGGCGGTTCGCGTGGGAGTGCTGGCTTTCACGCTCTCTCTAATTACGGGGGTGAGAATAATACTAGCGATCTGCTGGTTGTCGCCGATCTCTTGATAGAGTTTATTCACCTTGTCGGGTAACAGATGCCAAGTTACCGAAACTTTCGAGTTTAAAGTCTGTAAGTCCTTGGTTCCCACGGTTTCTTCTATGGCGGTTTCCTCGATTCGGACACTCATTTTTTTAACCCGCGTGGACAAAGGAAAAATAAAATGAAATCCCTCTCCCAATACATCGTTTTGAACTTTGCCTAGTTTCATCACTACCCCTCGCTCTCCCGCGGGAATAATTACAAACGGTCTCAGGGGAAAAAGTATCAGCAATAAGCCGATCGCCGCTCCTAGAGAAAGAAAACCTAGGGTTTGATATTGTCTATAGTTCACAGCCATACCATCACTCTCCTCGCGGAAGCTATCTGGAAATCGATCGAACCTTCGATCGATCGACATTTTCCGAAGTATCGCGAGCGTTCATCCTCTCGGAAAAGCGCGCCCGGAAAATTCAGAAAACACTCTCTCTCGATGTCCGATAATCTACAAGCCTTATTCGGATAAACCGCTCACTCTTCTGCAAAAATTCCAGATTTCGTAACAAAACTTAATAAATCTATCTCTTGCGCTCTCTCGATCGAGGGAAACCCCGACACCGGGCGGACTTTCCCGAAACGTCGATCGAGGCTAACCGAACCCTATATTTTAAGGAATCTATCCACGGGCGAAATCCGTCCAGATAACCCGACGCGGACAGCCGACCGCTATATTAGTGTAAATTACCGCGATAGAACTCACTCTCGGTAGAGTGGAACGGAAAACCGATGCAGATTCACGACAAAATCAAAGGAATCGTCGAAAATGTTACCGGGGCGATCGATCGCTCGCGGGACTATTTACTCTCGAAACAATACCCCGACGGTTACTGGTGGACGGAACTCGAATCGAACGTCACCATCACCGCGGAAGCCATTCTACTCCATAAAATCTGGCAAACCGACGCGACGCGTCCTCTCCCCAAAGCCGAAACCTACCTTCGCCGGCAACAACGGGAAAACGGCGCGTGGGAACTCTTTTTCGGGGACGGTGGCGACCTCAGCACGACCGTTGAGGGATACATGGGTTTACGCTTGCTCGGGGTTCCCGCGAGCGATCCCGCGCTCGTGAAAGCGAGAGAATTCATCCTAGCGCGCGGGGGAATTAGTAAAAGCCGCATTTTCACGAAAATGCACCTCGCTCTTATCGGTTGTTACGATTGGCGCGGTGTCCCGTCGATCCCGCCGTGGATCATGCTCCTACCGAACGATTTCCCCTTTACCATCTACGAAATGTCCAGTTGGGCGCGGGGTAGCACCGTTCCCCTGCTCATCGTTTTCGACAAAAAACCCGTGTACCCGATGGGTTTCAACCTCGACGAGCTATATACAGAAGGCATCGAAAATGTCAAGTACAATTTACCAAAAAGTAACAATTGGGCGGATGTTTTCGTTTGGTTAGATAAAGTGTTTAAATGGGCGGAAAATAACAATCTCGTGCCTTTTCGTCAAAAAAGTCTCGACGCGGCCGAACGTTGGACGATCGAGCGGCAGGAAGACACCGGGGATTGGGGCGGTATCATTCCCGCGATGCTGAATTCCCTGTTAGCCCTGAAAGCTCTCGATTATAGCGTGTACGATCCGATCGTCGATCGGGGACTGAAAGCCGTCGATAATTTCGCCATCGAAACCGAGGAAACCTACTGCGTTCAACCCTGCGTTTCCCCCGTGTGGGATACCGCGTGGGTAATCCGGGCGCTGGTGGAATCGGGAACGAGTCCGGAGCATCCCGCCATCGTCCGAAGCGCGCGCTGGTTGATCGAGAAACAGATCCTCGACTACGGGGATTGGGCGATAAAAAACAAAAAAGGAACCCCCGGCGGCTGGGCGTTCGAGTTCGATAACCGTTGGTATCCGGATCTCGACGATTCCGCGGTTGTCGTCATGGCGCTACAACTGGTAAAACTGCCCGAGGAGAATCTGAAAAAAGGCGCGATGATCCGGGCGACGAACTGGATGGCGACGATGCAGTGCAAAGCGGGCGGCTGGGGCGCGTTCGATATCGATAATGACCAGAATTGGTTAAATTCGCTCCCTTACGCCGATCTGAAGGCGATGATCGACCCCAACACTTCCGATGTTACGGCGCGGGTTCTGGAAATGCTGGGAACCTGCGAGGTGACGATGGAAGACAGCCGCGTTCGCCGGGCGTTGGATTATCTGGAAAAAGAACAGGAAGCCGACGGCAGTTGGTTCGGACGTTGGGGGGTGAATTATATTTACGGAACCAGCGGGGTGTTGTCCGCGTTAGCCACCCTCGCGCCGGAAAAATACCAACGCCAGATTCAAAAAGGAGCGGATTGGTTGGTAAATGTGCAGAATGCCGATGGCGGCTGGGGGGAAACCTGTTTTAGTTACAATAATCCCGTCTTTAAAGGACAGGGCGATAGTACGGCTTCCCAGACGGCTTGGGCGTTAATCGGGTTACTCGCGGCGGGTTCGGCAACCGGGAAATACGCGACGGAATCGATCGATCGCGGGGTGAATTACCTAGTTTCCACCCAACGCGAGGATGGAAGTTGGAATGAAGATTATTTCACCGGAACCGGGTTTCCCTGCCATTTCTACCTGAAATATCACTTCTACCAGCAGTATTTCCCGTTACTGGCGTTAGGCCGCTATCAGGCGTGGAAAATGTCGCGGTAATTTGTAATAACGTGTAATGGCCTATAGGGGCGCGAGACTCGCGCCCCTACGATAAATTCGGATGAATTCGGATGGATTCGGATGGATTAGATAGCCATCGATCGACCCGCGAGATAACCCGTCGTCCAGGCACTTTGAAAGTTAAACCCTCCCGTTACCCCGTCGATATCCAACACCTCGCCCGCGAAATACAATCCCGGACATATTTTACTTTCCATCGTCTTGAAATCCACCTCTTTTAAATTCACGCCCCCGCAGGTGACGAATTCCTCCTTAAAAACGCCCTTTCCCTGAATTTTGTACTCTCCCTGATGGAGTTCCGCGATTAACCGATTTAGCGTATTTTTCGACAATTCCGCCCACGGGGTCTCTTCTTTCACCCCTACATAACTAACGAAACTCTGCCAGAGACGTTTGGGTAAATCGAACGGACAATAGGCGTTAATTTTCCGTTTCGGATAGTCGGTTTTGGTTTTTAAGAGCATTTCCCGCGACGATTCCGGGTTCGCGTCCGCCAGCCAGTTTACCAGTAAAGACATTTGATAACGATTGTCGTGCAAAACCCGCGCGCCCCACGCGGAGAGTTTGAGAATCGCGGGCCCGCTCATTCCCCAATGGGTGATCAATAACGGGCCGGTTTGTTCTAATTTCGTTCCCGCTAAACGAACCCGCACGTTTTCGACACTGATTCCTAAGAGATCTTTTAAGCGCGGATCTTTAATTTGGAAGGTGAAGAGAGAGGGGACGGGAGATTCGATCGAGTGTCCCAATTCCCGCGCCACCCGATAACCGAGGGGACTACTGCCGGTGGCGATGAGGATTCGATCGGCCCCGATCCGATGACCCCGTTTCAACTCCACGAGAAATTTATCCCCCTCTCTACCCACCGACGCGACGGGAGAATTAACCATTAGGTGAACTCCCGCACTAGAGGCGGCTTCGTCAAGACAGTTGACGATCGTTTCGGAATTGTCGGTGACGGGAAACATCCGTCCGTCCGCTTCCGTTTTCAGTTTCACCCCCCGCGACTTGAACCATTCGATCGTGTCTTTCGGCTGAAAACGGGTAAAAGCGCCCCGTAACGCTTTCCCTCCGCGCGGGTAATACGTCACCAGACTCGCCACGTCAAAACAGTGATGGGTGACATTACAGCGACCTCCTCCAGATATGCGGACTTTAGCGAGAGGTTCTTTTCCGGCTTCTAGAAGGGTAACGCGGTTTCGCGGGTTGGTTTCCGCGGTCGCGATCGCCCCGAAAAATCCCGCCGCCCCTCCACCGATCACGACAATTTCTAAGCTCATTTCCTCGATCGAATTCGACTCTTACCCATTCTAGTCAGAGAAGGCAGAAGGCAGAAGGCAGAAGGCAGGAGGAATAATAAATCACCTAATGATTTATTATTAAGCTGAAAAAGGAGATTTATCTATTGATACGCCTAATTTTATAGCTTTTAGAGGGTAAAAAATGAATCGCGCTTCGAGGTCTCTTATCGGGAAATTATGAATTTTTGAACTCGCTAAGAGATCGAATATATTTCTATAGATAGTTGCCCGATTCGATCGAATCCTCCGAAAGCGCGATATAAAAGTTATAAGATTGTCTGGAAACCTTTTCCCGCTCCGGGGGGACAAAGGGAAAATGCCGGAAACAACGGGCCGGCGAAGTGATGCCATTCCTTTCCCTTTTCACCGATCTTGAGTATGGTAACGAGAATTTCTTCTCCCAAACGATCGCGCGTCTCCGATGCCGATGACCTTGTAGAACTGGCTAGATCTCTCCTGTACGAGCAGGCTCTCGCGCGGGTGAACGGCGAATTCGCCGGCGCGGTGGCGGCTATTCCGAAACGATCGAGCGTCGCGGAAGGCGATTTAAATTACAACGAGATTTTTATCCGCGACAATATCCCGGTGATGATCTATCTTTTGCTAGATGGTAAATCGGAAATCGTCCGGAATTTTCTCGATATTTGTTTAAAACTCCAGAGCGCGGAATTTCAAACGCGGGGCATTTTCCCGACGAGTTTCGTGGAGAAAGAGGGGCGATTGGTGGCGGATTACGGACAGCGGGCGATCGGTCGGGTTTGTTCGGTGGACGCGACGCTATGGTGGCCGATTCTCGCCTGTATTTATGTCCGGTATACCGGCGATCGAGCTTGGGCGACACGGCCGGAAGTACAGAGCGGTTTACACAAAGTTCTCGAATTAATCCTCCATCCGGGGTTTCGCGACTCGCCGACGCTGTACGTGCCGGACGGGGCTTTTATGATCGATCGACCGATGGACGTGTGGGGAAATCCGCTAGAAATTCAGGTTTTACTCTACGGCACTCTACTTAGCTCGGCGTTCCTACTCCAGATCGATTTACAAGAGCGATCGAACACCCCGGACGATGCCTTTACCGAGTCGCGAATCCATCAATTCCGCTACGCGGTCGCCTGGGCGAAACGATTACGGCGTTATCTATTAACGCATTACTGGGTGAATAATCAGACGATTCAAATTTTGCGCCGCCGTCCGACCGAACAGTACGGCGAGTCGATCACCAACGAGCATAATATTCAAGCGGAAACGATCCCCCATTGGCTTCAGGATTGGCTAGGAGACCGCGGCGGCTATCTAATCGGCAATATTCGCACCGGAAGACCAGATTTTCGCTTTTTTACCCTCGGGAATTGTTTGGGGGCGATTTTCGACATTATCAGTCCCGCGCAACAGCGATCGCTCTTTCACCTGTTTTTCCGCAATCGCGAGGCACTGTTCGCTCAAATGCCCCTGCGGATCTGTCACCCTCCTTTAGAATCAAAAGATTGGCGGATCACGACCGGGTTCGATCGCAAAAATCTCCCCTGGTGCTATCACAACGCGGGTCACTGGCCCTGTCTGCTCTGGTTTTTCGTTCTCGCCGTCCTGCGCTACGAGGAACGTCGGGGACATTTTACCGAGGACGGTTCGGCCGTGGTGAACCCTCTACTCCAAGAATCTTACGAGTTACTACTCCAGCGTTTACCCCAACAGAAATGGGCGGAATATTTCGACGGGCCCACGGGGGTATGGATCGGGCAACAGGCGCGAATTAACCAAACCTGGACGATCGTGGGTTTTCTCCTCGTCCATCACTTTCTCAAGGTCGATCCCGCTTCGGTTCGGATTATGACTCTACCCGATCTCAACAGTCTGACCCTGCCAGAATGAGCGATTATCGATCGATCCGTTCGGTTATCCTAGTTCTAGGGACTCACCCGCGCCCCGATAGCTAAACCCCGATAATCGATGATCGAATCTTTACAAGCGAATTTAAGAGACAAAACGAGCGTTTTCGGGCGATCGGGCTGGACGATTCTCGCGTTCGCCATCGCCTTTCTCGTTTCCGTACCGATTCTCGCCGTCGCCAGTAGTGTATTCACCAACACCGGACAGGTATGGCGACACCTGTTCGAGACGGTTCTGGCCGATTACCTGATCACCTCGTTCTGGTTGATGTGCGGGGTGGGAACCGGGGTTCTCATTATCGGGGTGGGAGCCGCTTGGCTGGTGACGATGTGCCGATTTCCCGGCGATCGCTGGTTTGAATGGGCGTTATTGCTCCCTCTCGCCGCTCCCGCTTATTTACTAGCCTATACATACACCAGTATGCTGGACTATTTCGGGCCGGTGCAATCGTTCCTCCGGATGGTTTTCGGCTGGGAGAGTGTCGGGGACTATTGGTTCCCGAACGTGCGATCGCTGTGGGGGGGGATCGTCATGTTAATTCTCGTCCTCTATCCCTACGTGTACCTGCTCGCGCGGGTGGGTTTTCTGGAACAATCGGTCTGTACGGTGGAAGCGAGTCGATCGCTCGGTTGTAACCCGTGGCGGAGTTTTTTCACCGTCGCGTTACCGTTAGCGCGGCCGGCGATCGTCGCGGGATTAGCCCTCGCGCTGATGGAAACCCTCAACGATTTCGGAACGGTACAGTATTTCGGCATTAACGCGTTCACCACGGGAATTTATAATACCTGGTTCGGCATGGGCGATCGAACGGTCGCGGCGCAGTTATCGACGGTTTTAATGGGATTTATCCTAATCTTGGTACTTTTGGAACGTTTCTCCCGTCGTCAGTCCCGCTATTACGAGATGACGAACCGCCATCGATCGGCGACGAAATACGATCTAGGATGGGTTCGATCGATAGCGGCGATTCTCGCTTGTTCCCTGCCGATCTTCCTCGGTTTTATCGCCCCGGCGCTGTATTTACTCTATCTCGCTCTCTATCAAGCCAGAGAGAGTTTTAATAACGATTTTGTCAGTTTATCGACGAATAGCTTATTTCTAGCGGTGCTAAGTGCCTCGATCGCCCTGATCCTCGCTTTAATTCTCGCCTACGGGGAACGTCTCAATCCGAGTCAGTGGTTACAAGGAGCGGTACGGATCGCCGCGATGGGGTACGCGATCCCCGGTATCGTGATCGCCGTGGGAATTTTACTCCCGATCGGCCGGTTGGATAATCTGCTCGCGGGTTGGATAAAAGCGCTATTCGGGTTAGAAATCCCGTTACTATTAAGCGGGACGATCTTCGCGCTCGTTTTTGCCTATATCGTCCGTTTTCTAGCGGTAGCTTTCGGAACGGTGGAATCGAGTTTAGGCAAGATAAAACCCTCTCTCGATGACGCGTCGCGAAGTCTCGGTTACGGTTCGATCGCCACCCTGACGAAAGTACATATTCCCCTGATGTCGTCCGGGCTATTAACGGCGATTATGCTCGTTTTCGTGGACGTGATGAAGGAATTACCCGCGACGCTGGTATTACGTCCGTTTAACTTCGACACGCTCGCGGTGAGGGTGTATCAGTACGCCAGC
Organism: Pannus brasiliensis CCIBt3594; assembly: GCF_036688125.1. Lineage (NCBI taxonomy): Bacteria > Bacillati > Cyanobacteriota > Cyanophyceae > Chroococcales > Microcystaceae > Pannus > Pannus brasiliensis. The sequence goes on from NZ_JBAFSM010000052.1 coordinate 14,379, forward strand.
GATGAACGATTGGTAGAGGCCGCCGCTCCCGCGCTGGCGATCGTGTTGGTGGGGTTAATCCCGGTGATTTTCTTGAGTTGGCAGATCTCCAGGAGATCGGGTGATTCACTCTAGAGAGTCGATTAATCGCTCGATCGTTTCCTGTTGTTGCTGTCGGGGCAGAAAGTTAAATAATTTTTCTACCAGTTCGGGAGAATTGTTTCGGATATACCAATCCTCATCGGGATTATTATTAATATTTAAAAGATAGCGTAATCGCTCGTCGATCGCCGCTCGATCATCTTTATTTAATTGTCCTATCCTCGCCGACCATTTTCCACTCGAATCTTTAAAACAATTCGCTTCTACTGTCGTAATTTGATTGATTAAAGCGTAAGACTTTTCGCTCAAACCATTTTGAAAAGTAGGATTAATCGGGTAAGTGGTCGGTAAACCTTTATAGGTTTCTTTAGAGGTTAGCGGAATAACTACAAAGGTTGCTATATAATCGGAATTTTCCAAAAATCGATCGCTTGTCCAGATAATGTAAGGATGAATTCCCCTAAGTACCCGACTAGAATTGATGGTTAACGTACAGGAATAGGTTTTACAGCTTACTTCTCCCGGCGCGTCCAGATCGTAGAAATGTACGTGCCCCGCTTTACAAGTTAAAGTTACTTGGTAGGGATCGATCCTGTAAATCCAACCTTGCCGGGGTTTTTGTGGTTTTTGTTCGGTCATTTATCCCTGTAATTCCTCGATCAATTTCTCTCTTTCTTTATGAAGATCGAGCCGGACTTTTTCGTCACGGCGATAACTATCTTTTACTTCGAGTATCGGAGCCGTATTATAGACGTATTCTAACAACCCATCGCGTTTATCTTGACTTAAACCCGCCCATTCTCTTTGAATATTATCGAGCATTAGTTTGAGTCCGAGCGGTAAATCTACATTAACGGTTTGATCGAAATCGGGATTGAATTGGATTGACGTTGCATTTCCATGCGGTTCCCGAACGATCTCTTGACCTTCCATTCTATCGAGAGCGGCATCTATCTCTTCTTGCCACGGCCCGTAATGGTAATAATACCATTCTAAATCAGTGATTTGTTTTCCCGTCCACTTCACCGAGTAGAGATCCGCTAGATAAATAAATTTAACTAGCTGGGTTTTGGTTATGAATCCTTTTGTTTTCTGGATAAAGTATAGAATAAGTTGTTCGAGCATAGCTTCCTCGATTCGTCTATAAAATTCATGGCTCGATCGATACAATTTTTCAGTCTCGCCCGTACTTTTCTAGTTTAATCGACTATTCTATCGTAAACTAGCCATGAATTGGCTATCTTTATCATAACACTTAACGAGATCTTATGTACTAAGTCCAGGTTCCCCTAAGATTTACCTCGATAACAGTTATGGTAGAGTTCGTCAAGGTTGATACGTTAGCCGGGAGCGGTCATTCTAGAACCTTCGATTTTCTGGATTTAACGATAAAAAGAGGTAATTTTGTATATAATTCGCTGTGGTGAACGGGAATATACAAATATTCAGGGGATTATCTTCGATAAAGACGGAACCCTGGAGGATTCGCGGGAATACTGGCGAGAAGTGGCGATCGAACGGGTCAAATCGATCGAATCCCGTATCCCCGGCCTTGAAAAATCCCTCCGGTTAGCCTACGGACTGCGCGACGGGGATCTCGATCCGATGGGATTGATGGCCGTGGGAAGCCGTCGGGATAACGAGATCGCGACCGCGGCCTATATTATCGCCACCGGCCGGGATTGGTGGTCGTCACTGGCGATCGCCCGCGAGGGATTTGAAGAGGTCGATCGAACGGTTCCCCCGCGACTCAATCCCCTCTATCCCGACTGTCAGAAAGTGATCCGGCAACTGGCCGACGCGGGTTTCCGGTTGGCGATCCTCTCCGCGGACACCACGGCACGAGTGGAGGAATTTGTCAAGGATAACGGGTTAGGCGATTGTATTGCCGTGGCGATCGGGAGCGATCGGGGTCGGAGTAAACCCGATCCGCTGTTAGCGATCGAGACCTGTCGGGAACTAGGGATCTCGATCGCCAATACCCTGATGGTGGGGGATACGGTGGGGGATATGGAGATGGCGAGAAAGGCGGGCGCGGCGGGAGCGATCGGTATTAGTTGGCGCGGGGATAGGATCGAGGGCGCGGACGTGTCGATCGGTAACCTGGAGGCGATCGTCGCGGTCGCCCCGTTTTCCGGATCGTGAATAGACCTCTCGCACCCTTCATTTTTCGCTATCTAAAAGCTTGAAAATCGGTAAGAAGGCAGATCGCTCTTGGAGTCGGATTTTAGAAATCTTATGCCCGATTATTCCTCCTGACGACCACCAATCACCCCCTATCCCCACCAGAAAAATTGAATTCCGCGAGAGGTCTAATATTGTCGGTTCGCTATCCGCCCTCACGAATAGTCATCCGCTGTATCGTCGATGAGACGAAGTTTCCTCTTGAAGTCGAACCAAGCGTTTCGGAATTTCCAGAACCGGCTACTTTCTATATAAGTAATTCGGTTCTGTAGCTCGATTATTTGGTTTTCCAGAGCCGGGATTTTCTCTACTTTTTCGTAGCATTGTCGAAAATCTAACTGGGTTTTAATAAGATCTTTTTCCAGATTCTCAACATTGACAAGATTAAAAATATCTTGTTGACCCATTAATTGAATTAAATCGATAAAATCAAATTCCAGCCGCTCTTGAATAACCTTTCGGATAGTCGGGTCTTTCTGAAACAGTCTATAAAGAGTATCTACCGCAAAAGATTTATGGGCTAAAGATCCCGCTTGTATGGCTATTTGAGCTAGAAAAAAGGAAATTATTCCCGGGAAGTTGTCGCTTAACTTATCGAGTCTATCGAAAAAAATTTTCGCAAAATCTCGTTGAATTACCGGCGTTAAAAAGTTCTCCAGAATCTGTTTGAATTCTATGGCGGTGCGAACTCCGGTATCGGGTCTTCGAGCGCTGGCATTCGCTCGATCCTGACGGACGCGGAATTTCAGCAAGTTTTCTGGTAAAATATGAATCTCGTACTGACTACAGATCCTGATCCAAAAATCGAGGTCGGGAAGTTGAGCGAAACGAGAATCGTACTGACCGACCGCCGTGTAGCACTCTCTCCGGATCAACGCGCTCGGATGGCAGAGACAGTTTCCCCGGTAAAAGAAATAGTTCAACCATTCCCATCGACTTCGATTGTTCTGGATAAATATGTTCGTGTAGAAATGTTCGTCTTCAACAAAGTCTCGACCGTCTTCATCGATAATTTGAGCGAAGCTAAAAACCACACCATAGTTCGGATGATTATCGAGAAAATTAACCTGTTTTTCCAGTTTGCTCTCGATAAAAATGTCATCGGAACTTAACATGGCTATATATTCACCGCTCGCGTGTTCGAGACAATGGTTGGCCGCCACGCAGGCTCCCCGATTCCGCGGGAAATAAAATAGTTTGATCCGGGGATCGGTGAAACTTTTAACAATTTCTACTGTATTATCGGTGGAACCATCATCGGTGATTACAATTTCAAAATCCTGATAGGTTTGTCGTAAAACGCTCTCGATGGTTTCACCGATATACTTTTCGTGGTTGAAGGAAGGGATGATAACGCTAACTCGTGGCATAAGAGTGATTAAGGGTTAGGCTGGTTTTGGAGAAACGGAGAGCGAACCACTTTGAATTCTCTTGTCCACCTCTATTCCTCGCTCGATCGATACCTTTAAAATCTGACAGATTTTATGAATATCTTGCGAGTTTACGGCGGTTCCCGTGGGCATAACTAACACTTTTTTAGTGATCTTTTCAGTTTCCGGTAATAACAAACCGGCGTGAGGGAAGTAAGAGCGATAGGGTTCCATTCGATGGCAACCCGGATAAAAATAACGACGGGCGATAATATTCTCGGCGTGAAGAACTTCGAGAAGTCGATCCCGGTTAATGTTCGTTCGGTCCTCATCTACTTCTAGAACGACATATTGATAGTTACATTCTTCGGTTTCATCATAAGTGTACAAGGAGATCCCCGACAGGCCCGCTAACTCTTGCCGGTAAGCCCGATAGTTGTTTCTATTGACCTCGATAAACCGGTCAAGACTTTCCAGGGACGTGAGACCCATCGCGGCAGATATCTCGCTCATCTTGCCGTTCGTGCCGATGTATACCACGTTGTCATACCCGGAAAACCCGAAATTTTTCATGAGTCGGATTTTTTCGGCCAATTCATCGTTATTGGTGACAACGGCTCCTCCCTCGAAGGTGTTCACGAATTTAGTAGCGTGGAAGCTAAATACCTCGATGTCCCCGAAATTACCGATCGACCGGCCCCGGTAAGAACAGCCGAAAGCGTGAGACGCGTCGAACATCAACTTCAGATCGTGTTGCTTGGCGATGCGATCGAGGGTTTCTATCTGACAGGGCTGTCCCCAGAGATGCACGCCGATAATTCCCGTCGTCCGCGGCGTGATCATCGCCTCCACCCGCCAGGGATTCAAGGTATGGGTCACCGGATCGATATCGCAGAAAACGGGGGTGATCTTTTGCCATTGTAGGGCGTGAGCGGTCGCGATAAAGGTAAAAGACGGAACGATCACCTCTCCCGTTAATCCCAACGCCCGAATCGCGATCTCTAGGGCGATCGTACCGTTGCACATGACGATACAGTGCTTCACCCCTAATTTTCCGGCTATCTCCCTTTCTAATTGTTGAACGTAAGGGCCCTGATTAGAAAACCATCGTCGATCGAGTAGATCGTTAACCAGTTCTAAAAATCGTTCGCGGTTGCCTATATTGGGACGACCCACGTAAAGCTTCTCGGTAAAAGCCGGCGTACCCCCGAAGATCGCTAAGTCTTCTATTCTCACTCTATTCAAACCTCACTCGTTTCTGCTAAAAGTTTACGGAAAAAAAGCTATTGTTGTCCTCTAGCTAACTACAGGACGAGAATCTTTCGGGATATAGTTCCCGTCGCGGTCGTAGAGTTCTCGACGCAGTTGGGTTTCTAGTTCCAGGATCTTCTCTTTCGGTCGCGGACGGAGGATTCGGGCCGGCGATCCCGCGTAAATCATCCAAGGCTCACAATCGTGTTTGACGAGAGAGTTCGCCCCGATCGCCACTCCCTCGCCGATAGTGACCCCGGGTAAAATGACGGAATTCGCCCCGACGATCGAGTGTTTTCGGATGTGAACGAAAGAGCGCGTGGGCAGACGATAGGGATAGGGAACCCCCGAACCCGTTAATGAACCTCCGAGATAGTCGTCATTGCCGGTAAATACCCGTATCCCGCTCGAAAGGGTCGTGAAATCTTCCATGATCAATTCTCCTCCCCCGGTAATGGACGTGAAAGAGGCGATATGGATAAAACTTCCCAGAGTCGTTGCCTTGCCCCCCATGATAAAAACGAAATCATCTATAATCACCGAATCGCCGATCGAAATCACTTCGGGAAAGAGAACTTTCGCTCCCCCCCAAATTGTTACATCCTGACCGGCCCGCGCTAGATTTAAGCGATTTACTTGATTCATCTGTAGATTCTAATGACCGTTTCAACAACTACGCGATCGGGTTTGACCGTCACGCCCCGCTTTGCCGGCGAACCCCCGTTACCCGCTCGTTTTCGCCGGGCCGTACCCTATCTCTTTCACTCCGTACCATTTGTTGAGCGAGAGATAAGAACCTTGCAACGCTTCCTGTCGATAGCGATAATTTTGATAGATCGTGAGAAATTTGTCCAGAGCTTTACGGGCGGTAAATTTTTCCAGGGCGATCGATCGGGCATTTAAACAAATTTGCCGTACTTTTTCGGGATTATTTTGGCAATAATCTATCTTATGTACGAGATCTTTGTCTAAATCCTGAAAGAAAAGAATGCTTTGATTGTGGATGAACTCCTCTTCCAATACTTGATTAGGGGTGGTTAGCACGAGGCAATTCTCGTACATCGCGCTGATCACTCTTTCGTGAAAACCTCGATAGTGAGGGGTCGGACACAGGCATACTCTTGTATTAGCCAAGATATTTTGAAATTCTTGAAAGGGAACGGGAGGAAGAATTTTAGTGTCGGGATGAGTCGGTAGCTTGTAGGGAACATCAAGGGACATAATCGTTAGGGGAACCTCTTTGAGATTCTCTAAAATGATCTGTCTTCTCTTGAATTTTATATACCCCGATACACACTCGATTAAAATTCGATGCCAGTCAATTTGAAGATCGAAAAGCAAGCCGTTTTTGATAAATCCATGCCTGATCCAATCGACACAATCGCTTCTTAAATTTAACAAAAATGAATCGACGATATCTTCAAAAATTCCTTTAGCCAAAATTAATTCTTTTTGGCAAAGTTTCAAAAAGTTTTGATAGTATATGTCGGGATCTACTAGCGTTGCCGCGAATAAAATATCGATAGATTTTTCGGCCGGGTTTTCCCGGTTTCGATCTCGCTTATCATCCGTAGAGCTTTGTGGACAAAAGCCCGAGTAAAAATAGTTATCTTGAAATTCATCTCGACTTTGAAACAGTGTGGCCAAATTCAAATACGAATGATCGGTATAAATATAAATTTTCCCTCGAAAGTTCGAGCGAGTATGCTCCCACATTTCCGAGATAAAGGGGGGATCGGAAAACGAGGTTAAATAAGGCTTGTCGGCAAATTCAAAAAGTGAGACCGGGGGCTGTCTATCTCGATGGATCGATAGATCGTTGCCGAAACCATTTAATCCAAAAAAAAACAAAACCCGTTCATCTCTCGCTTGAGTTAATAGATCTTCTTGCCATCGATCGGAACCGATATCGACGGGGTGGAGAGTGATATCGTGAGAGGCACAGGCATCGGCCATCGCCGAAAAATACAGATCGTTATGATTGAAAGTATCGACGCTGTTTTGAGCGAGATAAACAATCTTTTTGTTTTTAACACTAAAAAGTTGGTTCTCTTTAACTAACTCGTGCATTTCACTTGATCCTTTAGCTAAAGCTTAATAAATCACTGTCCGTCTTGGCTGGATTACTCCCTGGCTTGATTACTCCAAGGTTAATCCCCTCTCATCCATCGCGTTCCACTTCATCTTCATCCTTGTGATAAAACCTCAGAAACTATTTTAAGCCGCGATTCCATTTGATTATCGAGCTTAAAAATTTTTTGAAATGTTTTTTGTCCGTTTCTCGATAGTTCGTATAGAGCGTAGGGATTATAATAGTACCGAGTGATCGATTTACAGATTTCATCTACATCTCGATCGATAATCACGATATCTTCTCCATTTTTAAAAGCGATATTTTGATGGACTGTATCGGTACAGAAAACGACGGTTCCACAAAAACCCGCTTCCACGCAACATCCCGTAGGAAAACCATCGATAAAACTTTTTTTGACTTCGGGTAAAAGAAAATGTAGCGGGATATTGGGAGATAGGATAATATCCATTTCCGCGTAAAATCCTGGGAACCAATCCGTTGTTCTCGTCCCATAAAATCGGATATTTTCTTTTAATTCTTCGACCTCAATATCCGTTTCATCGAAGTTTCCTACAACATGAAACACGAATTTATCCCCGTGTAATCGATACAAGTTTTTTGCAGTCTCTATAAAGACATCATAACCTTTATTTAAACCTTTAATCATGTATTTATGGGCTACGAAACAAATATCGAAAGTTTCTTTGTTGATTTTATAATATTTCTTCTCGAAATTTTCAGGCAGGATATTTTCGATCGAGGTGACCACTCCGAAAATTAATTCTACTTGTTCGGCTTTACAGATTTTTTTATCGATTAAATAATCACCGATATATTTTTGCGTAACGATTACTTTTTGAAAATTTTTAGACGAACAAACTCGAAATAGTTTGCGATCGGATTCTTCTTCATCGGGAATAAATCCTCCCCCTGGATAGAGGGTAAAAACAAAAGGAATATTATATTTTTCAATGCTATCGATAAACCTAAAGGCGTTATTTAAAAATACCAAGTAAACCAATTTAGCTTTCAAAACTCGCTCGGAATCATATTCAACAACTCTATTTTTAAATTGGGGATAATATTGAAGATATTCTTGCAAAACTTCGCCAAAACTTCGGCTATCGTTTAAATATTTAAATGAATCGCCAGTCGAATAGACTACCGCGTTAGGATACTTGTCCAGATAAGTATTGTATTCGGCGATCCTAAACGCGGAGAGAAGGTGAGGGAAAATATCGTCCAGAATAATAATTCTTTCATTAGATAAGGAGGCGAATCGATCGACGATCTCGAAACTCATTCGAGCGAATTGATTTTCCAATTTGTTAACGATCGCTAGGCTTATCCCGACATCTTTATGATCGTCTAGCCCCAACAGTTGACGCAAACGGAACCATTGTCCCCGTAATTGCCAGAACTTGCTCTTCTCCATAGCACGGATAAGTTCCCTCGCTTGGATTAAAGCGGTTTGATGGGCGAGCGACTCCCCTCGCGCTTGTTCTAATTGTTCTCGCGTCTGTTCCAGTTGTCCTTGGGCGGAAAAAAATTGTCCCCGCATCTGTTCCAATTGTTCTTGGCTCTCGGACAATCGCTCTCGCGTCCGCTCCATCTGCCCCCGTGTCTGTTTCAATTGTCCCACCGCCTGCTTCAATTGTCCCACCGCCTGCTTCAACTGTCCCACCGTCTGTTTCAATTGTTCTCGCGTCTGTTCCAGTTGTTCTTGGCTCTCGGACAATTGTTCTCGCGTCTGTTCCAGTTGTTCTTGGCTCTCGGACAATTGTTCTCGCGTCTGTTCCAGTTGTTCTTGGCTCTCGGACAATTGTTCGCGCGTCTGTTCCAGTTGTTCTTGGCTCTCGGACAATTGTTCGCGCGTCTGTTCCAGCTGTCCTTGGGTCTCGGACAATTGTTCGCGCGTCTGTTTCAGTTGTTCTTGGCTCTCGGACAGATTTTGTTGGCGTGGGGCGACCGGTTCCCTAGCTTTTAACAGTAGTTCTTGAAATTGTAGGATTTCCTCGTAAGCGCCCTCGATCTCCGTTTTTAATTCCCGCTCGCTTTCCGCTTCGATATCGGTTTCGTTGTAGAAAACCGCCCAACTACTGAATTTTTCAACTCGTTTGAAAAGCAGAGTGCATTTCGAGGCGACTAACCGGTAAGCTGGTTCGACTGACGACCAACCGATATCGTCGAGAACGATGAATCCTTTCTTTTTCACTCTCGGTAAATATAACTCCACGTCGAGTAATACATGATCGGTATCGTGATTCCCATCGATGTGTAGAAAATCAAAGAAAATCTCTTTTTCCGCGAAATAGGAAATAGCCCGCTCTGAGGTCTCCTTCAAAACGGTCGAATATCTCTCGTATTCCTGTTCTTTAATTAACGCCAGTAAATCTTGATAGATTTGTTCAAAATCTAGGGTATCGATAAATTCAGTAACGGTTTCTTGAATCGCGGGGGGAAGATCTTTTTGCGTCGCCTCCTCGTTCGAGTAGGGGTCGATCCCGTAACCGGTTCCCCCGGTGTATCGAGAGTGAGCTAAAAGTTGCGGCAAGAAGGAAGCTCCCCGGTAGATTCCTATTTCCACCGTCGTTCGGAGGTTGTATCGCGCGATTAACCAAGCGAGTAAAGACGCTTTATCTAAGGGACATTTTCCGCCGATATCCCCGACTATTTTTTCTTGAATCTTCGCGATTTCTACGCTGAGATCTCCGATCCTCACTACCATAATGATTCAATTCCAATGGTTTGCTAAATGGTCTATATTGACAATTTTATTTCAGAAATTTAAGTATCTATGCCCATTTTATCTAGGGATAGCATCTTGTAACCCAAAGAAATATTTTCCGCTTGGTATAGATTGACTATCCCCGAGAAAATCAGTTAGTCCCTATCGGTAAAAAGTTAGAGGGCTGGTTAAATTTTTTTGGGGTTTCGATCGAGGAGATCGTTACCAATCCTCAAAAACTACAACACGGGATGACCAAGGAAATCTAACTCGCCCATTCTGTGATCTAGTATTCGCGGAGTTGTACAACCTCAAAATATACCTGCCCTTTCCTACCTTGTCAAGAACTTCCCCTAATTTCTCCGGCGCGATGACCCGATCGTAACTTTCCATCGATGAGGTGAGGCTATAGCTTTCTCGCTTTGATGAAAGACAAAATCTCACGGCTGATTTACCGGTCTTTTTTAGGATGTCGAGTGGCGGGCCGTGAAAGTATGGCTAGTCTATTTTGCCCGCTCCACCGATCGGCTCTCTTGGAGTTATGGTGATCCGAAAAATCGATCGGGTTTCGTAGGATGGGTTAGACGGCGGTAAGCCTTGACCTATAAGAATAAACGCTCGTTCCGTCGGTTCCCATCTTCCGGGGATCTGTAACAGGGCGAACCGTTTACACCCGATCTCCAGGAGATCCCACCGCTCTCGCTTTCAGTGCCTCGATAATCTGGAGGTTCGCTTTCGGGAAGGGATAGATCTCGATTTCCGCGAGCGTCACCCAGCGGATCTCCTCGCACTCGATCGCCCTCGCTTCCCCGCTCAGATAGCGACAGTTATAGACCTGTAAATTAACCCGAAAATGAGTGTAAGCGTGATCGATCGTGATTAGATGATCGTTGACCTCTATCTCGATGCCGATTTCTTCTAAAATTTCCCGTCGGATACATTCCTCGACGGTTTCTCCGTCCTCGATCTTGCCGCCGGGAAACTCCCACAAACCGCCGAGTAAACCTTTCGCGGGCCGACGATCGATCAGGATTAACCCTCGATCGTCGCGGATAACGGCGACACCGATCCGTTTGTGGGGAAGGGGATTAGATTCTTCTCGCATGGGAATCACCGATTGTGTCCCTTTATTGTAAGCTCTACAGGACTCGCGCCACGGACAGAGAAGACAATTCGGCTCGTGTCGGGTACAGACGGTCGCGCCGAGATCCATTAAAGCCTGATTGAAATCGCGCGGGTTATCGGGATCGAGACAGCGATCGCTGACGTTCCACAATCGCGGTAAAGCCTTCGAGGGCGGGACTTCCAGCGCGATCAACCGGGAATACACCCGTTTCACGTTCCCGTCGAGAATCGAGATCGGGGCGTTAAACGCGAGGCTGAGAATCCCCCCCGCGGTGGTGCGTCCGATGCCGGATAACGCCATCACCCGATCGAGATCCCGCGGGAACATCCCCCCGTATTCGCCGACAATTTGCCCCGCGGCGGCGTGAAGATTGCGAGCGCGGGCGTAATAACCCAATCCCTCCCACAACTTTAAAACGTCCTGTAAATCCGCCGCCGCGAGATCTTCTACCGTCGGGAACCTCGTTAACCAACGCTCGTAGTAGGGAATAACCGTCGTTACCCGCGTCTGCTGGAGCATGATCTCGGAGATCCAGATCGCGTAAGGATCGGTCTGTCTTCTCCACGGCAAATCTCGACCGGAACGGGCGTACCAGTCGAGGAGCGATCGCCGTAAACCGACGATATCGAGATCGTCTAGGGCTGAACTATTCTTCCGCGGGGCCACTCTGGAGACTGTAAAGCGATTTTTCAAAATTCAGGCGCTGTTCGGCGTTACGGAGGAAATAACCGCTCATCATCGCCGAAGCTAACAATCGTCCGAGATGTTCCCGGCTGGTGCTGATCGTTACCCCGAAATGTTCCGAGGGGAGGTTGCCCAATAGACCGATAATGTTCCGTTCCATCACCTGAAAAACTTCGGTGGATTCGGGTTTGGAAAGTTGAGCGATCGTTTCAGGACTCAAGGTTTGCACGTATTGCCACAAACTTTCCGAAAATTCGTTACTATCCGAACCGAATAAATTTTGAGAACGATCGCGTTCGCTATTCACCGTATGCCTCCTGTTCTCGAAATCGTGAAAAATCTAGAACCGAAATGGATTTTTTCGTTTTAGCGTGTTTCGTCCCTCTAATCTAACAGTTTTTTCGGCGATCGGAAGTCGGTAGAACCGAACTCGATCGATCGGGGATTGCGAGAAGTGGGGAAAAGGGGAGGGGGAATAGGGAAAAAAGCTTTCTTAATTCGTTCACCTTTACCCTTTACCCTTTCACCTCCCTCACCTCCTGCCTCCTGACTCCATTAACTGGCGAGATACTCGCGAATATTTCCCTTGCGTTTTCTTAATTTGGCGAGGGCTTCGCGTTCGATCTGCCGGACGCGTTCGCGGCTGATATTCAGTCTCACGCCGATTTTAGCGAGGGTGAGGGGTTGTCCGTCCACGAGGCCGAAACGTAGGGATAACACTTCCCGTTGTTGGGGGGTGAGATCCGCCATCAGTTTTTCTAGATCGATCTGGAGGGAGGAAAGGGTGGTGAAATCTTCCGGCGAGATTCCCGTATCCTCTAAAAGTTCACTGAGTTCCGTGTCTTGATTGTCGCCCACTTTCAAGTCTAGGGACAGGGGTTGACGGGCGCGTTCGAGGTATTCCCGTACCTGTTTAGGGCTGAGTTCGAGTTCTTCGGCCAGTTCGGAGATCGTGGCGGCGCGTCCTTTTTCCTGGGCGAGTTGACGCTGGGCTTTTTTGATTTTATTCAGTTTCTCGGTAATGTGGATGGGAAGCCGGATAGTACGGCTTTTCTCGGCGATCGCCCTCGTGATCGCCTGGCGTATCCACCAGTACGCGTAGGTGGAAAAGCGATAGCCCTTGGTCGGATCGAATTTCTCGACCCCTCTCTGCATCCCGATCGTGCCTTCTTGGATCAGGTCGAGCAGATCGAGATTACGTTTCAGATATTTTTTGGCCACCGAGACGACGAGACGCAGGTTCGCCTCTACCATCTTGCGCTTGGCGAGATCTCCCGCGCCCATCTCCCGGCGCAATTGTTCCTCGCTAATTCCCGCCGCCTCCGCCCACTGGCGATCGCTCGGTTCCTGTCCGAGTTTGGCGCGCAGGGATTCTTTGATTTTTTCCAAGACGAGCGATCGTTGAACCTGTTTGGCGTAGAGAATTTCTTCCTCGTGGCTCAAAAGGGGGACTCGTCCGATTTCTCTGAGGTAGGTACGAACGGGATCGGTGGGGGATTTCGCGGTTTTCATGGTTGAGTCTCGATAGGAAGTTAATTAACGAGCGCGCGAGATCGCGGGAGTGGGGAGTGAGGAAAAAGGTTTGGAAAAAAATACTATGAGAGATTTTTCTAGTTTTGTAAAGAGATTCGAGGATAGGGCTAGAGGTTATAGACGGGAGACTCTTCGGGGATTCACGGGAGTCTATGGTAAAAAGTCAGACTGAACGGGCGTTACGGGTTATCATTTTCCCAGAGCGCGCCCGACAGGAACTGTTACTTTCCTTAACAATGTTATCGTTTTTATAAAAAAATGTAAAGTTTATGAGAGGGAGAAGGCCAGGATTCTCAGAAACGGTCGAATCGGGAGCGAGCGTGAGTATCTGTACCCATAGATTACCCGGAACCGCCGGGAAAGGGTGCATTCTAGATCACAAAACGCGAAAAAGATCTCGCGGGAGGGGTGAGGGGGGTGAAGGAGATGGGGGCGTTTTTGGGGAAAAGGGAAAAGACTACCTTTCACCTTTACCCTTTGCCCTCTTCCCGCGTCTCCCGCCTCCTTGCCTACGGTTTCCGGGATTCTAGGTGCCAGAGGAATCGCGCGTAGACGTAGGCGATCGCTTCCTCGATCACCGAACGGAATCCGGTGCTGGAAGTCCACCAGCGATCGGGATCGTAATTGGTGTTCGGGTGGGCGATCGCCCCGACTTTGAAGCGCGGTTTTAAGACTCGTTGATAGATTAAATAACTCCGGCGAGTATGCACGTCGAAGGAATAGATATTGATCGATCGAATATCTAATTTATCCTGTAACAATTTTTCTTTTACTCCCAATGCCATCGCCGCGGTTCGATCTTTTTTAACTTCGGGAATACTGGCGGAGATAATGCGATCGGGGGGAATTCCTAATTTTACCAGAGTCGCGGTGATTACTTCCGCTTGATTTTTATATTCACGTAAATACGATCCCCGGTAAAAGGGCATTCCCGTGACGATGATCGATCGATAGTTCCCTCGATAATATTCCTCGATCGCTCCTTCAATCACCCGATCGTCAACCCACCCCTCGATTAACAGCGCGTCGGCTTTAATCGGTTTTTGAATCGCGAGGAAACCCTGAACCCTCGTGACGCTAAACCAGAAAATTAACACGCCGATTAACGCCAGTAGTAGCCATCCTTTCAGGGTTACAGACCATTGAGGTTTATATTCTAAGATTCCCCAAATTTTCGGGATCGTTTGTTCGGGATCGGTCATGAATGTTTCAAATGCTCGAAAACGGATTTATCCCCGATATCGTTCGGGATCGGTTGGAAAAATTTGCGCGCGGCGAAAATGAGGAACAGGATCGACCAGGTAATCACGAAACCTTTTTCTACACCGATCGGTAAAATCCCCGCGAGATGACCGAGGAGAAGGATGGGAACGAGAGGGGTGAGTAATTTCGTTTCCAGTCGATCGAAACAGAAAGCTTCTTTAAAATAAATGCCCGTCAAACTGGCGAAAATAAACCCGACACCGAGAAGGCTTATCGGGTGTTCGTACACGAAGAGAGCGAGGGGATCGCGAGACTCGATCGAGAGAACCAGAGAGGCGATCGCCCCGACTCCCCAAAAGATCTGTAATAACCGGTGGAGAGGGATTAAATAGATATGGATCGTCAGTAAACTCAACCCTAAACCGAGACAGAATAGCGCGTAAAAAACGGTCACGAGAGACAGCGAACCGGGGATCAAAATCGCGTAACCCGTCCCGAGCGCGAAACCGAGCGCCGCGATCGCGAGACCGAGACGATAGAGGATCACCCCGAATCGATCGCTGTCGGTGACGCGAAACTCGCCGAATTGTCCTTGATAAACTCGATCGCTAGAGGAAGAAATCATCGTCGATACCGGGGGAAATCGTTTTTTTCTATCATAATTTAATTTTTCGGTGGCGAAAGACGCTCTCCTGAAAACAATCGATTTTCCGTCAATTCACGCTCCCCTGTTTCCACAACAATTCTTTCTCGACGGTTTGTTTCTCTCCGGGGGGAACCGTCCGCTCGCGCATAATATAGAGATCGAGCGCTTTTATCTGCCGCGCGCTGTCGTGGTGGGAATTCCAGTCACGGATGAGATACGCGCCGAATTCGGGATAAACCGAGCGGCCGATCGCCCGATCGAGAGTGATAAAATACTGTCGCCACTGCATGGTTGGATAGAGGCGATTCCGTTCCGCGTCGGTAGGTTTCTCCCAGGAAACGGGATTGCCGAAGCGGAAAAGATCGATTTCCGTCCCGTCCGCTAACTTGGCGACCGCCACGTACCAACTATCATCGAGGGGAGGAGATGGGGCGAAAATCGTCCAATACTGATCTAAACGGGTGATTCTCGCGAGGATATCGAGTTGGTTGAACGTGCGACGGGTCAAGAGTTTATGAAGAGAGCTTATCATTGGACTATCGAGATCGCGACGCTCTACCGACTGTCGGACAAAACTCCGTAAATTCCAGACGGAAGTGAACAGTAACAACACCAGCGCGAGAATGTTCAGGGGTAAAAACGAGCGAACCACCAACGGGCGGAATTGAAAGGGTTTGGTGAAATTGCCCATAAAACGACGGTGGGAGGCGATCCACTCGTAAATTCGGGTTCCGATCGCCATTAAGGGCGGTAAGCGTAGAATCGGGGCGAGAAAACCGAAAATCGGGGACAAACTCACCACGTAGGCGATCCCTTCCCATTTAAAATAGCGTTTTCCCTGCCAGTCCTCGATCACCCAGGAATTTTTCGCCAGCATATCCTCGTAGATGGAGGGGTTATCCTGGGCGATCAATACGGGAGTACGGGGCAAAATTAAAAAGGTTCGCAGGAGATAGACTACTTTTTTACAGAATCCGCAGTCTCGATCGTAATTAATCCGTAATCCTTGCCGTTCCGGGGTCTGTAGCCGTCGATCGATCGTGTCCCATACCGGACTCGGAATTAGCGCCAACCAGTGGGTGATACTTAAAAACGGAAAGATCCCCAGGTGAAAACACAACCCGAAACCGACGTGTAACAGGATAAACGAAACGATCGCCACGCACTTGAACAGGCTATTACGGAAGGGGATGAAAATCATCAACGGGCCGAGCCACTCGAACCATAACGCCGTAAACGTCAATAATTTCAGAAATTCTAGCGGGAGAGAGCGTAAAAATCCCGCGAGAGCGGTTCCGTACTGATCGTAACTGAGCGCGTAATAAACCGCCGTCCCGTCCGGCCACCAGGTTTCACTTTTGGTTTTAAAGGCCGCCGACCAGATGTAGATAAAACAGATCTGTACCATGAAAGCGAACGTCGCGCCCGACAGGATTCGCTTCGGTAGGGGATTCGGGTTCGTATTCAAGGCGCTCTCGACGGAATAGGTCGCGCCGAGGGGTAAAAACATCGACCAGAAGAGGATCGCCCGTAAAACCTCGTCCGCGGCGAAGATTAGGATAGGGTTGCGATGGTGGAGGGAGGTAATCATCGCCCAGGTGACGATCGTGGCGAAACGGGTCTTATAACCGATTAACAGGAGAAACGCGAAGCCGATGGCGATGAGAAACAGGATACCCTGCACGATCGCCGAACCGCTGAACGCGAAAATCGACCAGTAATAGGGACTCGCTAAAACTTTCGGGAGGGAGGATAAAGGCAGAACCCCCGCGTCGGTGTAATGGGGAACGAGAAGGCGGAAACGAGCGAATAAATCGACTAAAACGACGAGAGCGAGACAGATCCGGAATAATCCTAGCGATCGAAGGTCAAAGCCGAGTATTTCTTCCAGTCTCTCTTGGAGTGATTTGCCCATTACAGTGTCAACGCTCCCGTTCACTCGATAAACATACTTACTGTACCTCGATCGAACCGATTCTAGAAGTGTTCCGAGTGACCTGGGGAGATGGGGAGATGGAGGGTTAGGAAGATGGGGAAATGGGGGGATTTTTCGGGAAAAAGGGTCAGGAGACAAGGGAAAAGAGCTTTCTCGCGCTTTTCACCTTTACCCTTTCCCCTTTTCCCTCCCTCACCTCCTGCCTTCTCTGACCGTTCACCCGATCGGGCGATATACACGCACTTGACTCTCTCGCAAGTTTTTGTTACATTTATTTACATAAAGAAACAAAACGTTATCAGGAGCCGCGATCATGTTTACCCTACTCATCTCGTTATTCGTTATCGGTTGGGTCGCCGCCTCGGTGATCGGTACACAGGCTTACTTCCGGGGCGAACAATCCAAACCCATCCACGAGAGAAACTGGCGCTCGAACTCCTTTGAAACTCTCTCGAAAGCCGTCACCGGCCGGGAGATCGACTACAGCGAACGGATTCCCGCCTTCTCGATCGACGGTTACGCCAGCCAGAACCTACCCAGCGCGTAGGGTAGTCCGAAAAAGGATAAGCGAGAGCGAGAGAATATTCTCGCTCTTTTTCCATGTATCGCCGAGAATTCACTTTATAGATTTGTTCGGTTCGATAAGAAAAGCTGTCAACTTGGAGCGGAAAGCCGATCGCGATACGATCCGACCGCCGATAGAAGAAAAAAATTTTTCCCTTCTACTAGAGTGATGGAGATTTCGATCCGAGGGGCGGCGGTTCCGTCGTCGATCGACCGTCCGGGCCGACTCCGAACGCGGCCGGCGAGGGAGCGATCGAGGGTCGCCCTTTTCAACGGGTCGTCGTGCCGGCGGGAGATTTCCAGTATGAGACGATGGTTAACGCGTGGTTCGATCGCCGTCGCCGCGTTCTGGATCGTCGGGTATCTAGTCTTTACCCTCTTCCCGTTGTTGGTGCTGTTACTGCCCCCGGTGCCTCCCGGAGAAGGCTTCTGGATCGATTTTTCCGTGGCGTTGGGTTTTATCGGTCTGGCGCTGATGGCCCTGCAATTCATCCTCACCGCTCGCCTCAAATCGATCGAGGCTTCCTACGGGATCGATATCCTGCTCCAGTTCCATCGCTACACCTCCGTACTGGCCTTTCTCACGGTCATGGTGCATCCGGCGATCCTGTTTATCGTCCGGCCGGAAACCCTCGATCTGTTGAACTTTTTTCAAGCTCCCGCGCGCGCGCGGATGGCGGTCTTGGGAACGCTGGCGTTTCTGGTGCTGGTCATCATCACGATCTGGCGAAAGCCGCTAAAAATTCCCTACGAACCCTGGCGCGCGTCCCACACGCTCCTAGCCATGTTAGCGGTGGGATTGGGATTCGGACACGCGATCGCCGTGAGCCATTATCTGGGGGTATTCTGGAAAGCCTTACTGTGGTCGGGAATGCCGCTCCTCTCGCTCTGGCTGCTCGTCTACGCGCGCCTGGTGAAACCGTGGCGACTGCTCCGGAAACCCTACGTGGTGGAAGAGGTGATCCCGCGAGGGGGCGATGTTTGGACGCTGGCACTCCGTCCGCGGAACCACGAGGGATTCACCTTTCAGCCGGGCCAGTTCGCTTGGTTGACCCTGAATATTAGCCCGTTCAGTATGCGGGAACATCCTTTTTCCATGTCCTCTAGCGGCGATCGGGCCGATCGAATCGAGTTCGGCATTAAAGCGCTCGGCGATTTTACCCGTCACGTCAAAGATATCCGACCGGGAACGAGAGCCTACGTGGATGGCCCCTACGGGGTATTCACCACGGACCGCTATCTGGACAGCGCGGGATTCGTGTTAATCGCCGGGGGAATCGGCATCACTCCTATCTTCAGTATTTTAATCACGGCCGCGGAACGGGGGGACGCTCGATCGTTTCTGTTGATTTACGCTTCTTCCTCCCGCGACGAGATTACCTACCGGGAGGAGTTGGACGCGTTAACCGAAAGGCTCGATCTAACTATCGTGTACGTTGTGCGAAACGCGGGCGAAGATTGGGAGGGCGAAACCGGTTATGTTGATAAAGAACTGTTAGACCAATACATTCCCTCCGATCGGGGCGATCGGCAGTATTTTATCTGCGCGGACCCGGCGATGATGGATGCCGTCGAACTCGCGCTCGAAGAATTGGATGTCCCTGTCCCGAACGTTCACATGGAACACTTCGATCTCGCTTGATACGCGATCCTGTTTCGCTCGGGAAAATTAGAAAAGGAGACGGATACGCGAGCGTCTATCGAAAGAAATATTCTGCCTGAATTGCAGAAGTTTTGAATTTCGGAAACAACTTTTAAAAAAGTAGATTAGAACGTCAATTCGCCCTAGATTGGCTATCAATATAAATAAGGATAAATAGGATGCTTGTACGTGTCAAGAACCCAGTTACCGCTCTTTTATCACTCTAGGGTCGGGGAAGATAGAAACCTCGCGGAAAGA